>JAISYB010000034.1 GCA_031270215.1 Streptococcaceae bacterium
TAATCAAATCAATCTCATCTTCTGCTTTTAGGAAAATGGAAAGCGCCTCTTCACCATTGTACGCTTTCTCATATTCAAAGTTTTCATTTTTTAAATAAATTGACAGTAAATCAACAATTTCCTTATCATCATCAACTATTAATACCTTCATATCTTCATCCTCCATCATTGATACACTCCTATTAAACCTGATAACCCTACCTAATGACAAGTAGAATAACAAGAAATTAAGTCATTTTAAGAACCTCCATAATATTATCAATAACCAAAGCAATAATAAATGTAATTTTTAAAGAAAATTTTTGCTGATTTCTTTCTTAACGCAAAAAAACACCGCAGGCAAGGGCGGAATTATTTTCTTTTGTAATGGTATTTGACTGATATGATGATGATTAACTCGCTTGTAACTTTATACACCAACCTGTCTTTTTCGGTGATACGTCTTGACCAATAGCCCGACAACTCATTTCTAAGTGGTTCAGGCTTGCCTATTCCCGTGAAATCATGAACGATACTTACGTATTCGCTGCATTAATAAACAGCTTTTGCTTACAAATTCGCAAAAATATTATAGAATAAAGGGTATGCTTTAGAGTAAAAGGAGGGATTATGAAAGTCATTGTGACAAGTGGTGGCACAAGCGAGGCGATTGATTCAGTGCGCAAAATCACTAACCAATCAACAGGCACGCTTGGTAAAATTATCGCAGAGCAGCTTTTAGAAGCTGGCTACTTAGTGACATTAGTTACAACCAAAAATGCGGTTAAACCGGTGCGGCATATCAATTTAGAGATTAAGTTAATCGAAGCAACTGCTGATTTAGCACAGGTGCTAGAAGTGGAAGTACCAAAGCATGACGCAATCGTTCATGCCATGGCGGTAAGTGATTATCAACCTGTCGTGATGTTACCGATAGAGGATTTTAAATCAAAGCTGTCCGCAATGGAAGATTTACAGCTACTAAGCAATCAGGATAAAAAAGTATCCTCGAAAGCAGAAACACAGGTTATTGTCCTAAAAAAAACGCCAAAGCTAATCAGCAAAATCAAAGCGTGGCAGCCTGAAATTTTACTAATCGGCTTTAAGCTCTTGGTTGGTGTGTCAGATGAGGCATTGATTTCAGCAGCAAAGAAATCATTAATCGACAATCAGGCAGACTTTATTTTTGCTAATGACTTAGAAAACATCACAGCAGACACTCATGCAGGTTGGTTAGTTGGTAGAAATAGTCTTGAAAAAGTAACAACGAGAGAAGCAATCGGGCAGTTGATTGTCAGTAAAATTAAGCAAGTATCGGAGGAAAACTAAATGAAAACAGTCGTTTTAGCAGTAAGCGGGAGCATTGCAGCCTATAAAGCAGTTGAGATTACCAGCCAACTCGTCAAATTAAAATACAATGTTCATATCGTGATGACAAGTGCTGCAACAGCCTTTATCACGCCCCTAACGCTTGAAGTCATCTCTAAGAATACTGTAACAGTTGATGTCATGCGTGAGGACGTACCGGGTAAGGTCAATCATATCGAGCTTGCCAAGCAAGCGGATGTCTTTTTAGTCGCACCAGCAACAGCCAATACAATTGCGAAGCTGTCTGGCGGAATTGCTGATAATGCTTTACTCAGTATTGCCCTAGCTGTGCCGCAGCAAACACCAAAGCTTATCGCATCGGCAATGAATACACAAATGTATCTTAACCCAATCACGCAGGAGAATATCAAACGCTTGAAAACATTCGGCTATCAAGAAATTGAACCAAAGGAATCAATGCTAGCTTGCGGTGATGTAGGGCGTGGTGCATTGGCTGATGTTTCAGATATTGTAGCAACGATTCGGGGGATATTAAATTGAGTAAAACAAAAAAAACGACAACCTTTTCGATTTTAGTCGCATTGATTTTGATATTATCATTCACACCGCTTGGCTTTATTCCAATTCCACCGCTCAATCCAACAACCATTCATATTCCGGTGATTGTTGGAGCGATTATTTTAGGTCCTCTTTATGGTGGGGCATTGGGCGCAATATTCGGCTTAATTAGTTTATTTCGTGCCACTTTACAGGCGAATTTTATCTTTTCTCCGTTGGTTGCCGTACCCGGAACATCTAGTGGTGACTGGCGCGCAATTATTGTTGCTATTGTGCCACGTATTCTAATCGGTATTGTGGCACATTATGTTTATCAATTGTTCAAAAATCATCACAAAACGGCTGCCTATGCCATTGCAGGTGTCGCTGGCTCTTTAACCAATACGATTTTAGTGATGAACCTGATTTTCTTATTTTTCAAAGCGCCTTATGCTAAATTAATCGGCAAAAGCGTTGATATTCTTTATAATGCAATCCTTGGTATTGTCTTTACTAACGGCTTATTTGAAGCGATTTGTGCGGGTATCTTGACCGTCTTAATCGTTAATATTTATCAAAAAATAGTGAAATAAATCTTAGATTTTAATTCACACAAAAACTCCCAAGAATAGACTGATTATCTATCCTTGAGAGTTTTTTGGTTCACGATTAATCCAGCTGAGTGACTGTTAGGTTACCTAAGGTGACCGTAACCTTTTCTAAAGCATCTGTTTCTGCTTTACCCATATACGCTTCTGCATTATGATAACCACCAGAACCATCTGTCGACAAAGTTTCATCTTCAGTTGTAGTAAACACCCAACGCCAGAGAATAACGACGTCATGAGTTGTTTCCCCTGATGTCGTGAATTTGACAGCATCTTTTTCTAAAAATTCACTTTGAGTACTTGAAGCCGTTTGCCACTTCTCAAAAGTCAGGTTTGTAGCTTGATCGTAATAACTAACTGCTGAACTTCCATCCGTACTAGTACTAGACCAAGTCACCCCAGAAAGCGCCGTAGTACCACTTACTAACAATGGATCGTTGATGACTGCAAACTCTAACTTTCCTGGTAGGCTGCCACTATTAGTAAAAGCAACATTTGGATTTGTAGTGCCGACCCCAACCTGAAAGGCGACTTCGGTTGGTCCTCTGTCAGAAGTACCACCCTTACTTGCATAGTTTGTTAAGCGGATGATTTTATAGCCATGCGTCCCCGGTGCAACTAGGTTATTAGTATGCGTGTCATTCTGAAAGACCGTGTCGCTACTATTCGATGGAGCACTATGACCGCTATCTTCAGAACCTGCTACATCGCTACCGTAGTAGTATTTGTCAAAGAGCGGAGTCGTAAATGAGCTGTTGTAACCAACATCCCAGACAGCAACCCTTGCGTTTTGGTCACCATTGGTATTAGCCAGACTCAACTCTGAAACATACTTGGCGTAAGTGCCGGCAAAGATACCGATTGAAGCAATCGATAAAAGCACCGCAACACTTGCAACCTTACGTCTATTGATTTCCCATTTTTTCATCTTATTCCCTTCTTTCCTTAAATTTACAAATAGTCCAAGAATCCGACCGTTAACTTGTTTTTAACAAGCAACGCTCAGCTATCCGTCATCATAAAAATAGCACGCAAAAAGCCTACGTTCGTTCGTTCGTTCGTTCGTTCGTTCGTTCGTTCGTTCGTTCGTTCGTTCGTTCGTTCGTTCGTTCGTTCGTTCAAGCAGTTTAAACATGACAACCCCTCCTGTCAACCCTTACATTTTACCGTTGAATACCTTTTCATTAAATTAATTCTAACACATAACTCAGAGAAAAGGAAGCAAAAACTGTATTTTTTAATCTGCTACCGAATATTTAGCGGTTCAGCCGCCTGAGCGCTAAAAAAGCGTTAAAAGTACTCGATTTCTCCAGAGTAACTTTAACACCTTTTTGCCTGAATTAGATAAATTTATTTTTGATATCCGTGATATTTTTAATTAAGATTGAATAGCTACCGTCCGCATTTTCGATAAACTCCACACGACTGGCGTCATCATACACCTCATTAGGCACAGTCAGCTCAATTCCATAGCTTAAGGAGAGCTTCTGTGTTGACAAGCGCTTAGTCGTCTTATCCGTGATTACCCGCTCTATCGGGTGCTTCACGCTATCCTGAGTTTCCTCTTGAAACTGCAAGCGAGCAGTCAAATTATCCGGAAATAACGTTTCGCTAATCTTGACCGGGTCAAAAATTTGCGATTCCTCTAAGCTGTCGACAACTGCTTTTTGGATATTTGAAGCAAGCTGAAATTCCTCGGTATCAAAGCTCTTACCAATCTTTTTAGCCGTCTGCTTGATTTGTTTGAGATGGTCTGCCACTGAGGGATTAGGCTGCGTGGCAAGTAGCTGCTCAGAGAAGTATTTGATATTTGCGCCATTAAACCTAATCTGCTTCTCCAATAATAAAAAGGTATTGGTTTGAAGATTTAAAAGAAATGCCTCGTCTGGCAGTTGAGCATCCCTTGGCAGCTGATATTGATTGACCTTGATTTGATTATTATCCAAATCCTGACTATTGGCAAGCCCTAGACTAAGCTTAACCCTGATAAAGGCGAAATAAGGCTCACCATCACGCTCAAAGCTGATATAAATCAAATCACTTGCCGCTTGCTTTTCGGCAATTTTAAAGGCTTCTAACCAACGCATTGAAAAGTCTATCGTGGCGTCAATAAAATCCTTTGTCGCAAGCAAGTTAACCAAATCGTGTTCTGCCGAAAGCTTGCCATTCTTCAATTTATCCGAATAAGTTTTTTCCAGTTTTTTAAGCAGGTAGCTATGTACCTCAGGCTGACTTAAATCTAATAATTGCTTGGAAAAACGGAGCTCCTGCTGCGTGGCATCATAGAGCTGTAGCACTGCTTGTTTAATATAAAAGTCCAAAATATACCTCTATTCTGCATGATAGACATAGTCCGGATCAATTTCATCATCTAACGTTTTAAATGCCTGTTCAATCCGTTTAGAAATAGCCGCAATGGCTTCATTATCTAATTTCTTAATATCTGAAACATCAATCGCTTCGCCGTAGTTCATCACAATTTTTTTACGTAAGAAAAGCTGCGAGATTTTCAAAGGTCCTTGGTAAACACATGGGACGATCTTCACCTTTGCCATTTTAGCAATAACTGCAACACCACCCTTTAGCTCGGTTGAGTGCCTCGTCCCACTTGGAAACATGATTAAAGACTTATCACCTGTCTTTAAAATCTTGACCGGAATTTTAAGCGTTGACGGTCCCGGCTTATCCCGATTAATCGGAAAAGCACCCAGCTTCGTAATCAGCCAACCAAAGACTGGATTTTTAAATAACTCCTGCTTTGCCATAAAAGCAAATTGCTTAGGTCTTGCACCAATTACCATAAATACCGGATCAAGCCACGTCCTATGTGGTGCGACCAGAATATAGTTTTCATCTTTTGGCACACGGTCGCGGTTCATATACTTGGCATTGCCGTTGATGATTACTAATAGCAATTGAACAAATCCTCTAACAAATGTAAAAAACATACATCCTCCTTTATGTTAATAGCTTGTGTAATTGTCTAAAATTCCCTTGTGACTTACTACCGATAGCAAAAGTAGAAAATTTAAGGGAAAAAACTTGCAAATTTACAACTGGCTTAGCTACGCTTTAGTCGCAATATTACGTTAAAGCCAGCCACGCAAGCTACTCCATCACTAAAATATTGCCCATTACTTGTGAACAATCCTAGCCTTAGCACGTCTATTTTCTAATTCAAAGACATTTAGCTCGCCCCTAAGTTTAGCATATCATGAAAACAAAGCAAAGCTTACAAACTCACGAAGCGGCAAAAAAAAGAGGCTGGGACAAAGTTCCACACCTCTGTTTAATGTTCGTGATTACACAGGGGACAACGAGTGCCGACTAGTCAGCACCTAAGAGAATCCCGCTAAGGCACGTTGCCACTAGCTTTTCCGTAAGCCACTAAATGGCAACTTCATTTGCCTAGAAAATAGATAAATTTCCGAATATTGCAAGCAAATACCATCAATTTCCTAATTTTCTACGTCGTTAAACGCTGCTGCCCCACCTTATTTTGAATTTCACTTTTTTGAGTAGTTAATGTAAATAAGCTTGCTAACTCTGGAATGAGTGTATCATCGGCATCAAGCAATTGCTTTTGCAGAAGCTTAAAAGCTTCGTTTTCTTGATTTAACTTAATATACATCGGAATAAGCTTCTTTAGTGCCGCAAGATTTTCCTCAGGTGTCAAATCCATTCGTAAATATTGCTCTAATAAAAAGGTTGCTAGGAGAGTTTCCCCTCTTAATGCAGCAAAGACCGCACGCTCAAAAATATCTATTTTTTCCTTCTTAGGCTCTAATTCAACAAGCTCAAACTGCTCCTCTACAAGTTCATCTTGATTGTCAGCGACTTCTGTATCAGCGACTTTATCTTCTTCTGCTTTTTCTTCTACTTCTTCGAGCTTTTCTGTTGCTTCTTCATCATCGCTAGCTTGTGCAACGATAAGCTCCTCTGGCTCATCAGCTGCCAAGTCTGACGTTTCCTGCTCAATAGCAGATATTGTTTCGACCGCTTTAATCTCTTTTTCCGCTGTTTCTGATACTTCATTTGTTAGATTAACCGTCAAGCATTTGAAAGAGCTGGGATATTCAAAGGTAGCTAGCTCTACTTCTTCGTCTGCCTGAACTTGAAGCTCATCTTCTTGTAGCTTAGCTTCTTCCACCTTAGCTTTTTCTAGTTTAGCTTTTTCCAACTTATCTTCTTCCAGATTAACTTTTTTCAATTTAGTTTTTTCCAGCTTAGCTTTTTTCTTAGGTTCTTTTTTAGTTTCTTTCTCAACTTTTTTATCAGCTTTTGATACTGGCTTGTGATAGATGAGTTGATAGAGTAAAAAGAACACGAGATATGAGAGTATCGGTACACTACAAAGCAAGATTAGTTCCTGCTGCAATGCCCGAACTGGCATACCAAGCAAGTACGTATAAAAGAATTGATAGGCTAGAAAGCAGGCAATATTAACACTTATGATACTGGCGATTGACATAAACAATTTCTTTTTATTTAAAACAATCAGTCCGATTACAGCAATTAACCCTATCGTATAAATAATTGATAATAATTTATAATCCAAGTAAATCCTCCTTTCCACGTTTAATCTTTTCTGTATTAATTCACTATTTAGCTTATACGACATTGGACGATACGTCAAGTTGATAATCGCTTTATATGTAATTAATAATCATTAAACATAAATTGTGAGAGTCAAACACCGGTATTTGCTCATTTAAATCGAACAAAAAAACGAGGTAGAATCCTACTCTCGAGTTTTTCGCTTGTACTAGGCATTAACGGTGAGCTTTACTGCTAGACATTGACCTGTGATAAAAATTCCTCTTGATGTCTGACGTATTGAGCGGGTGAGTATTATCCACATGAGAGAGTGAAAATCAGCAGCAGCCGTCCTAAAAACCTCCTCGCTCACGAAACCACTAATATTAGTATTCGTCAATTACTTTTCGGTCATGAACATTGCTTTTTTTGCCAACCCTTGCTGCTAATTCATCAGAGATATCTGCCAAGCTAACGCCTTGTTCAACCAATAAAACGAGTAAATGATAAACCAAATCTCCCGTTTCAGCAATTAATTCCTGATTATCATTCTTAGCGGCGATGATGACCTCTGTTGCTTCTTCACCAACCTTTTTAAGGATTTTATCCAAACCCTTATCAAATAAATAATTGGTGTATGAGCCGTCCTTTGGCTGTTTCTTACGTTCTAAGATTTCTTGATAAACTTCGTTAATCATCTGTATTCTCCCTTTCTATCTTGTTAAAAAAGCAGCTGTGCCGTCCGGTATGACATGCTGCACCGATTTGATCCACCGCAATCAGCAGGGTATCTAAATCGCAGTCTGCCGTAATGCTTCTAACGGTTTGAAAATGCCCACTGGTCGCTCCCTTATGCCAAAGCTCTCTGCGGCTTCTTGACCAATACCACATTTGTCCGGTTTCAAGCGTCCTTTGGTAGCTTTCCTGATTCATATAAGCAAGCATCAGCACATCTCCTGTACCGTACTCTGTCACAATGACTGGCATTAAGCCGCCTTGTTTATCAAAATCTAACTCAAGCTTCGTCATAGCTTCTCCTTTATCGTCTGATTGCTATCTTTTCTTTAGCGAGTAATGCTTTAGCTTCTGGAATACTAATCTCACCATAATGGAAAACACTGGCAGCAAGTGCTGCTGTCACATCTGTTTGTGCTAAAACCTCAGCAATATCTTCCTTACTCCCTGCTCCGCCTGAGGCAATCACTGGTACAGAAACGGCATTACAAATCGCTTGATTTAATTCTAAATCGTAGCCAGACTTTGTACCGTCCTTGTCCATTGAGGTCAAAAGAATCTCGCCTGCACCTAGCGCCACCGCCTGTTTCGCCCATTCAATTGCGTCAAGTCCAGTATCCTTGCGACCACCAGTCACAAAGACGTGCCACGAGCTGCCGACTCGCTTGGCATCAATTGCCACGACAATACACTGATTGCCAAACTTTTCAGCACCCTCTTTAATGAGTTCGGGATTTTTAACTGCTGAGGAGTTGATTGCAATTTTATCTGCTCCGGCACGCAGCATTTTATTCATGTCATCAACTGAGCGTATGCCGCCGCCGACAGTGAATGGGATAAAAACTTGATCAGCAACGTGTGAGATGACCTCAACCATTGTATCGCGTTCTTGATGTGTTGCAGTAATATCCAAGAAAACCAGCTCATCACAGCCTTGTTCGTAATAAGCTTTAGCAATTTCAACCGGATCACCAACATCGGTTAAATTAACAAAGTTAATCCCCTTAACAACACGACCTTCGGTGACATCTAAACACGGAATAATTCTTTTCGCTAACATTTATTCCTCCAATCGTTCACATTCTTTTTTCGGTAGCTTAGCAACAATCCAGCTGTTTGGGAACTATTAATTGTCATCAAAGCCACCTAGCTCAGCTAGGGTAATCTTACCGCTGTAATATGCCTTACCAACAATCACACCATGAACGCCAATTTTTTCTAGTTCAACTAGGTCTGAAGCAGCATGAACACCGCCTGAGGCAATGACCTTACCAAATTCTAGGGTTTCAACTAGGCGTTGATAATGCAAGAAATTAGGTCCCTCCAACGTGCCATCACGGTCAACATCGGTATAAACAAATAACCGAACGCCCAAATCCTCCATTTTCTTAGCTAAAATTAAATAATCCACATCGCTAACCTCAAGCCAGCCCTCTGTTGCCACCATGCCACCTTTGGCATCAATTCCGACAACAATTTTATCATCGCCGAATTTGTGCAGGGACTCTGAAACAAAGTCTGGCGATTTAACCGCCATTGAACCAATAATCACGCGGTCAATTCCAGCCTTAAGATAGGCTTCAATTTGCTCAATCGTCCGAATACCGCCACCGACTTCGATTTTTAAACCTGTTTTTGCCTTGATTTCGGCAATTAATTTCGCATTGGTTGCCACACCGTCCAAAGCGCCGTCAAGGTCAACCACGTGGATATATTCAACGCCTGCTTGGGCAAAAATTTCAGCCTGAGCCAAGGGACTTTGATTAACGACTGTTTCTTGATTAAAGTCACCTTTATATAAACGAACGGCACGACCGTCTTTAATATCAATTGCTGGTAGAATTTGCATCAATATACTCCTTAAAGTTTAATAAAATCTGCTGACCAACTGCTCCTGACTTCTCTGGGTGAAATTGCGCACCAAAGACATTCCCATTTGAAATCATCGCCGGAATAGTCATTGAATACTGACTGGTTGCATTCAGATACTCGCTCGGTACATCGGTATAGTAGCTGTGAACAAAGTAAACATACTCCCCGAAAATTCCCTTAGTTAATGGATTTTCCTGTGTAACCTCAAGCTGATTCCAGCCCATATGCGGTACAGGATAGTGTGGCTTAGCAGGAATAAGCCGACAGCTTCCAGGAATAAAGCCAAGACCTGATGTCAGCTGATGCTCAAAGCTGACATCAAGTAATAACTGCATGCCAAGGCAAACGCCTAAAAGTGGCTTGCCAGCTGCCACAACTTCTTTTAATACTTCAATCAAGCCTCGCTGCTCAAGCTCTGCCATCGCTTTTGGAAAAGCGCCAACACCCGGTAGGATTAAGCCGTCTGCAGCTTTTATTTCCTTGATGTCACTGGATAGTTTTGAAGTCAAGCCGACCTTGGTTAAGGCACGCATGACATTTCTAGTATTACCAGCGTCGTAGTCGATAACAATAATCATTACAACACACCCTTTGTAGAGTTAACACCCTTAATCTCCGGATTAATCGTGATTGCTTCACGTATGGCACGACCAGCTGCTTTAAATAAGCTTTCGATTTTGTGATGTGTATTTTTCCCATGTAATATTTTTAAATGCAAATTCATCTGCAAATTAAAAGCTAATGCTTGGAAAAATTCCTCAGCAAGCTCTGTATCAAATGAACCAAGTTTAGGATTGTCAAATACGGCATCAAAGACGAGAAAGCTCCTGCCTGATAAATCAAGACTTGCCATACCTAAGGTTTCGTCCATTGGTACAAAGCTTGTGCCGTAGCGGTTAATTCCGGCTTTATCACCAAGCGCTTCTTTGATTGCCTGTCCTAAAACAATGCCGACATCTTCAACTGTATGATGGCTATCCACCTCTAAATCACCGTCAACATCAATGATTAAAGAAATTCGCGAGTGACGGGCAAACAATATCAGCATATGATCGAAAAAGCCGACACCTGTCTTAATTTCAACAGGCTCTTGCTTGTCTAAATCCAGTGATAGCTTGATTTTAGTTTCAAATGTATTGCGTTTGATTGTTGCTTCTCTCATTTTTACACCTGACCTTTCATGAAATGCTAAATGAGCACATTAAACTCACAAAGCTGAATTGGAAATAGATTTATTTATCAAATCAAGTCACGGTTAACGTAACGTAATAAATTCCAAGGCTTTTAATAAATTGCGCTGATTAATTTTATAAGGGGCTTGTGCTTGAACCACTGGCTTAGCATCAAAGGCAATCCCTATCCCAGCCGCTTGAATCATTGGTAAATCATTGGCACCGTCACCTATTGCCACTGTCTGAGTAATTGGTATGTCAAATTGCTTTGCCCATTGATTAAGCTTGGCCAATTTAACCTCCTTGGTGACAATTTCGCCTAAAAGCTGACCGGTTAATTTACCGTCAATGACTTCTAAGCGATTGGCCTTCACAAGGTCAATATCGACAAGCTTTGCTAGTCGGTCAACTGTTTCATGAAAACCGCCAGAAACCACACCAACCACCCAGCCTTGCTGCTTTAAGGTGGCAATTAACTCGGCTGCGCCTTCGGTAAAGCTGATTTGCTCAATCACCTCATCAAAGACCGCCTCCGGCAGACCCTTTAGCAAAGAAACACGCTCTCTTAGCGCCGCTTCAAAATCTAGCTCGCCATTCATCGCCCGTGCGGTAATGCCTGCCACCTTCTCGCCAACGCCGGCAATTTCACCTAAAATGTCGATTCCTTCTTGATTAATTAAGGTACTATCGACGTCCATAATTAAAAGACCTTTTTTTCGATGCGTCATTTTCATCTCCTTTATACGCTGTGAAAATATCAAGCGTTTCAGTGCCGTACGATAAACAATGAGCTAAAACATACAGACATTATCTTTTCTCAATCGCCTTAGCATGTCCATCTAGCTCTTCCTTATAAGCTAATGCGGTAATGTATGGCTTGGCAGCTTGTAAGGCAGCTTGGTCATAATATGTAAACTGCATGCGTTTGACGAAATCATGAACACCGAGCGCTGATGAAAAACGTGCCGTCCCATTAGTTGGTAGAACGTGATTTGTTCCAGAAAAATAGTCCCCGACTGGCTCGCTAGTATATTTACCAAGAAAAACTGAACCAGCATTTTTGATTTTACCGAGATATTTAATCGGATCCTCTAACTCAATCTCCAAATGTTCAGGAGCAACCTTATTCATTAAATCAAACATATGCTCGATTGTATCGGTGACAATCGTTCGACCATTATTCTTAATTGCCGGTCTGGCAATCGCTTCACGAGGTAATTCTCGTAATTGGCGCTCAATTTCCTCGTCAACTGCTTGAGCGAAAGCTTCAGAATTTGTAACTAAAATTGCCCGCGCAAGTTTATCATGCTCAGCTTGTGAGAGCAAATCTGCTGCTACGTATGCCGGATTTGCTGTATCATCCGCAATCACACCGACCTCAGACGGTCCAGCAATCATATCAATTCCTACTTGACCAAAAACTTGTTTTTTAGCCGTTGCCACAAAAATATTTCCCGGTCCTACAATTTTATCAACCTGTGGAATCGTTTCTGTCCCAAAGGCTGCTGCTGCCACACTCTGCGCACCTCCAATTTGAAAAATCTTATCCACGCCTGCTAAACGTGCGGCTACTAAAATCGCTGCATTAAATTGATGATCCTTCGGTGGCGGTGTCAGCATGATGATTTCGGAAACACCGGCAATTTTGGCTGGCAATGTATTCATCAAGACACTTGACGGATAGGCGGCAGTTCCTCCCGGTACGTAGACTGCAACTCGCTCAATCGGCACAATCATTTGACCACGTATAACCCCCTGACTTGGAAAATCTGTAAAGCCCCGCTCTTTTTGCTGTTCATGATAAGAGATGATGTTTGCCTTCGCACGCTCTAACGCCTCTAGCACCTCCGACTCAATCCTCTGAAATGCTTCATCAATCAGTGCCTTAGGAACTTCTAAATCTTCTAGCTTAACACCGTCAAACTGTGCTGTATAATCAATTAACGCTTGGTCGCCGTCACGTTTAATCGTTTCAATAATTTCTGCGACCGCTGCTTCTACATTTTCATTTTTCTGATTTAAAGCAATTTGTTCCTGCTTTAAAACAGCAACAATTTCCGCAACACTACCTGTTAATCGCTTCATCAAAGCTCACCTTTTCCTTTCCAACAATCTGCTCAATTTGATTAATAAATGGCATTACCGCAGGATTACTCTTAATTGCTGCTTTATTTGCAATCAAGCGTGCTGAAATGCGACAAATGTCCTCAAAAACACTCAAACCATTTTCCCTCAATGTGCTGCCTGTTTCAACAATATCAACAATTGCGTCAGCTAAATGTAAAACTGGCGAGATTTCAACGGAGCCTTCTATCTTGATAATCTCGACATCCTCATTTCTTGAATTGAAGAAATTACTTGCTACCGTCGGATACTTTGAAGCAATTCGCTTGCGCTTATGGTCCTTTGGATTGTAATCCGGTGTTGAAGCCACTGCAAATTTGCAAATTCCAAGGTTTAAATCAAGCATTTCATAGTAACCATAGGGATGCTCGATTAAGACATCTTTGCCGACAACGCCTAAATCCGCAACACCATGTCTAACATAGGTTGTCACGTCTGGCGCTTTGACTAAAAGAAAACGAAATTTACCATCAGGACTTTCAAAAATCAATTTTCGCTTTTTGTCCTTGATGAAAGTCATGTCAAATCCAGCAGCTTCAAGTAGCTTAACTGTTTCCTTTTCCAGTCGCCCCTTTGTTAGGGCAATTGTAATTGGTTTATTCATCTCGCAAAACCTCCTTGACTAGCTCGCCATTGACAAAATACCAAACGGCTTGATATTGCCACTTTTCGGCAAAAAGTCTTGTATCACTCAGCTTAGAAAACAAGGATAACTCAATCTTTTCATCAACTAAACGTGTTGCCTTTGCCACCTCATCTATTTCAAAATGAAGCAATATCTTCTCTTTTCTCCGCGTTGTCTGCTTTTTGTAGAGTAAATCAAAGACTGATTCTAAATTCATCGCCCAACCCACAGAGCTTGTCTTAGCCATATCAAAGCGCTGGAATAAGTAATCATAGCGCCCGCCGCTTAAAAATGCTTCAGGAATACCCTCGCTAAAGCTAGCAAACATAATTCCTGTATAATAATCCATTGCACCAACCATTCCCAAATCAACACGTAAATTCTCCTGTGTGCTTGCCGGAAACAGCCGAACTAGATGTTCAATTTCAGATAAGTCTACTAAAATCGGATGTTCATTCGGCAAAAGCTGCTTAGCCTGCGCTAAAACCGGTTCTATTTGACCAAATAGCTTTGGTATTTCAGCAATAAAAGCATCTAAATCACTCGGAAAATTTTTAGTAAATGTGTATAACTCCGTAATATTTTTGTTTAAGACATGTTTTTTTAACTCATCTCGAGCTTGCTCTGAAAGCTTAAGCTCACTGACTATCTTGGAAAAGATTGCAGCATGCCCAATCTCAATATGAAATGTCGGAACATCTAACTGCTTTAAAATATATTCTGCCGATAAAATCGCTTCTACCTCAGCTTTAATAGATGGAAATCCGATGATTTCAACGCCAACCTGTGTAAATTCATTCTGCAAACCTTTCATTTCATCATGATAGCGAAAGATTTTCCCGCTGTACATCAGCTTCAATGGTAAATCAATCTTAGTTGATGCCACAACACGACCAACAGGCAGAGTCATATCCGGTCTAAGCGTCAAAAGTCGCCCTTGTGCATCAAAAAAACGATATAAATCATCCTGATTGCGTTCATCCTCAAAAACCTCAGCAAATTCAATCGTTGGTGTTTCGATTCGCTGAAAACCGCGCTCACCTAACAGACGATTGACCTGCCCTTCCAGTTGATAAACACCCTTAGCACGACGGAACAGCTTATCATGTGTTCCTGAAGGTAATTGTTTCTTTCTCACTTGGCTCTCCTTATCTCGTTAAAATCTCTTGTAATACTCGCAACACCTCTTGCATTTCTTCCTTTTTCCCAATCGATATTCTCAAGAAATCTCGCAGGCGTTCTTGATTTGGAAAAAAGCGGACATAGATATCCTTCGCCTTTAGCCCTTCAAAAAGCTCCTGAGCTGAGGCGTTTTGATGCGTTGTTAAGACAAAATTAGTCTGACTGGCAAGCGTTGAAAATCCAAGCGCTGCAAGCTCATCAATAAACCAATCACGCACGTTAGCAATTTCTTGATTAATTTGTTGATAATAAGCCACGTCCTTAACTGCAGCAGTAGCAAGAGCTTCGGCAATCAAATCAACCGCATAAGGATTATAAGCATTTTTAACAGCTTGAATAACGCTCGTCAGCTTTTCATTCCCAAGTCCATAGCCAACACGCAGGCCGGCTAACGCAGCGTCCTTTGAAAAGGTACGTGTAATGTATAAATTATCGTATTTTTCAAGTAAAGGTACGGCGCTTTTTCCACCAAAGGCAATATAAGCTTCATCAACAATCACTACAACATCAGAATATTTTTCAAGCAGACGTTCAATTTCTGAAAGTGATTTAAAAATTCCAGTCGGCGCATTTGGATTAGCTAAAACAATCCCTCCGACCTTTTCAGGAATAGCTGCAAAATCAAACTCAAAAGCTTGATTTAACGGCACTTCTTGATAAGGAATACGGAATAAATCACACCAAACTGAATAAAATCCATAAGTCAAATCAGGGAAAATGATTGGGTCATCTGTATTAAAAAAGCTTTGAAATGCCAATGCAAGCACGTCGTCACTACCATTTCCGGTCGTAATTTTGCTCGCTGGCACCTTTAAATTTTCTGCCAAAGCTGAGATTAAAGTGTCATTTGTCAAGGAAGAATACAGCCGTAAATCATTGCCATCAAAAGCTTTGAGCGCTGCTAAAACCTTAGGTGACGGTAAATAGGCATTTTCATTCGTATTAATCTTAATCATTCGCTTGCGTTTGGGCTGCTCTCCTGGCGTGTAAGGCTTGATTTTTCTTAATCCTCTCATACTACCTCCTTTGTGCTTTTAAATTTACAATAAAAGAGGTGGAAGATTTCTCACTCTCAAATATTGTTCGTGATATACGAAAGTTAAACGGTATCGACTGGGAAATCGGTCAATTTTTGAACATTTGTAAGCATTTGTTCTCGATTTTCTACGTCACTAAACGTCGCGCTTTAATTTACAATAAAATCCCCTAGCAAAGAACTTGCTAGAGGACGTCAAAACGTGGTGCCACCTCAGATTTATCAGTACCTTGCGGCACTCATCTCTATGAGTTTTACCACTATTTTTAAAAGTAATGGTAAACTCCGGCTGTAACGTTGCCAACGTTTTTCCCTACTGATTTTCAGAAAAACACTCAAGAATGTGTAAGCGTCTTTTTCGTATCCTTTTTCATCAGCCAAGGACTTTCTGCAACAAGCCAGACGTTTTTTTCTCTCACCGCTTTAATTATCTGTCCTAATCATAATTTTTTTGACAAAAAAATGCAAGCTATTGTTTTGATTTTTCTGAAAATTTGATAAAATCAAGAGGTATCATTCAGTAAAATTTTAAAGTTCATCAAAAAGGACGTGACTATGAAATACTATGATCAGCATTTACACACTGACTTTTCCTATGATTCAGAGGAATCATTTGAACGTTATTTAGAGGCATTTTCGGGATTTATCGTAACTACTGAACATTTTGATCTGGCTAATCCGGTAACAGGTGAGGATAATATCCCAGATTATCTGGCTTACACACAAAAGGTCGACCAGCTTAACCAAAAGTTTGATAACCGTATCTTAAAAGGCATCGAAATTGGCTACTTTGCCGGCGAAAAGCAACGCACTCTTGACTACCTTGATGACAAGGACTATGACTTAAAGCTATTAAGTGTCCATCACAATGGCGTCTTTGATTATCTAGACGACTTTGTTGCTTCAATGGATTATAATGAGATTATTCCGCAATACCTTGCCAAGCTTACTGAAGCAATTGACTCTATCCCTGCCAATGTCTTAGCTCATTTTGATTATGGCTTTAGATTATTTGACCTGTCTGTCCATGATTTGAAACGATATGAAACACAGCTGATTGATGTTTTCAAAGCAAGTATTGAACATAATCTTGCATTTGAGATTAATGCTAAGAGCGCTTATCTCTATCATAATCTCACGCTCTACGATTATGCGATTGACCTTTACCGATCGCTTGGCGGCAAACGATTTACGATTGGTTCAGACGGGCATAAACTCGAACACTTTAGACTGCATTTTGATGAGCTCATCAACCTTGCCAAAGAAAAGGGTATTAAACAGCTTGCCACCTACCAAAAAGGACAAGTGAAAATGGTAGACATCTAAACGAAAAAATTAAGTAAAAATCGAAAGGAAAAATAATGACATTACAATACCAAAGCACGCGCAATCAAAACAATCGAGTAACAGCCTCTCAAGCCGTCCTTCAAGGCTTAGCGGTTGATGGTGGACTTTACGTTCCAACACAAATTCCGAAAATAGACCTAGACTTTGATTTGCTTGCCAAGCTCAGCTACCAAGAGCTTGCTCTAAAACTGCTCCACCCATTTTTTGATGATTATACTAAGGAGGAGCTAACGCATTGCATTAATTCCGCCTATGATACTAAATTTGATACGGAGGAAATTGCACCGTTAAAGAAAGTTGGCAATGAATATTTTCTTGAATTATTTCACGGTTCAACGATTGCTTTTAAAGATATGGCGCTATCTATCCTGCCCTATTTGATGACAACTGCTGCAAAGAAAAATAAGGTCGATAATGAAATCGTCATCTTAACTGCAACCTCTGGCGATACCGGCAAGGCGGCAATGGCTGGCTTTGCTGACGTTCCTGGTACATCTATCATCGTCTTTTATCCAAAGGACGGTGTTTCAAAAATTCAAGAACGACAAATGACAACTCAAGAGGGCGCAAATACTCATGTCGTTGCAATCGAAGGTAATTTTGATAGTGCGCAGACTAATGTCAAAAAAATGTTTAATAATTCTAAGCTGCGTGAGAAACTTTTAGGTCATCACAAACAATTTTCATCCGCAAATTCGATGAATATCGGACGTCTATTCCCTCAGGTTGTCTATTACATCTACGCCTACGTACAATTAGTTAAGCAAGCTGAGATAAAATCAGGAGATACGATTAACTTCTCTGTCCCAACGGGGAATTTTGGTAATATCCTTGCTGCCTACTATGCCAAACAGCTCGGCTTGCCAATCAATAAGCTCATCTGTGCTTCCAATGAAAATCACGTCTTAACCGACTTTTTCAATTCAGGCACCTATGATAAAAACCGTGATTTCTTTGTTACAAGCAGCCCTTCCATGGATATTTTAATCTCAAGCAATCTAGAACGACTCATCTTCCATTTGAGTGGAGATGATGACCAGAAAACGACAGATTTGATGCATGACCTTGAAACTAAAGGGGTTTATCAATTGACGGATACAATGAAAGCAAATCTTCAAGACTTTGCTGCTGAATTTGCAACACAGGTTGAAACAAGTGCTCAGATTGCTGAAACCTTTAAAAATCATCACTATATCGTTGACCCGCATACGGCTGTGGCTGAAAATGTCTACCACAAATATCAACAGCAAACGGCAGACAATACGCCGACGGTCATCGTTTCAACTGCGAGCGCTTATAAATTCCCACGAATAGTCGTTGAAGCAATCAATGGAAAAGCTCAGATTGACGACCCTGAGCTTGTTGACGTCTTACATCAGCTATCAGATATTCCATTGCCTAATGCAGTCCAAGGTCTATTTACTGCCGAAGTGCGACATAAAACAGTTGTCCACGAAAATCAAATGCAAGAAATCGTTGAAACAATCTTAAACTTAGAATCCTAAGCAAATTCGGAACAAAAGTAAAACTCCAAGGAGCCCTTTTGTTCCGGATTTTTTGTCCAAAAATTTCTCTGATTTCAACTAAAATACCGCTAGATAAGACAAAAAGCTGAAATAGCGCAAAGAGCGACACTTCCTAGTCACCAAATGCTTTTACTCCAGCTTTTTTATAATTAGTCAAGATACTCATGCCATAAGAGCTTCAATGCCACCACTCTATCAAGATTATTTCCAGAAATCATCAAATACCGTAATTGGCAAATGACGTTTATGCTTGGTTTTTAAATACCAATTTTCAATAATTGCTTGAGCTTTCGGGTCAATCTCTTTACCTTCTGTATAATCATCAATCTCGGTATAAGTCACGCCAAGTGCGACTTCATCTGCAAGTCCCGGCTGATTATCTTCAAGGTCTGCTGTTGGTATCTTAGTATAAATCTTCGGATCGGCTTCTAAAAACTGTAAAAGTTCTTTGCCTTGACGTTTGTTTAAACGAAATAGCGGGAGAATATCCGCTCCGCCATCACCATATTTGGTAAAAAAGCCTGTAATATTTTCAGCTGCGTGGTCTGTTCCGACAACTACCCCTTGCATTTCGCCTGCAATTGCGTATTGTGTAATCATTCTTTGACGTGCTTTAATATTCCCTTTATTGAAATCTGAAATTTCTAACCCTGCAAGCTCTAAGTCTTTGAGCTGGCTGTCTACTGCTGCTTTGACATTAACCGTTAGGGTCGTATCTGGCTTAATAAAAGATAAGGCGCGTGTTGCGTCTGATTCATCTGCTTGTAGTCCATATGGTAAGCGAACAGCAACGAAGCGGTAAGTTTCATCTCTTGTATCCTGACGCATTTCTTCAATTGCTAACTGGCAGAGGCGACCAGCAAGCGAAGAATCCTGACCGCCAGAAATTCCCAGAACCAATGTTTTGAGAAAATCATTCTTCCGTAAATAGTCTTTAAGTAAATCAATTGATTTTCTAATCTCCACTGCTGGATTAATCTTTGGTTTAACCCCTAATTCTTCAATAATCTCATCTTGTAAAGTCATGAATTCTCCTTATTTATCGGTTAGTATGCTAGTCTTAGCAACTGTAGCCCTGATTTTTTCGATTAATTTCATTTTATTTTCCCAGACCTCTTTGGATAGGTCAACTGGGTAGTTCTGTGGATTTAAATCCCGCTTGTATTCATCCCAGAGCTTACTGAGCGCTGTCGTCCGATATTGTTGAATTTCCCAAAGGCTTGGCAAGTCATAGACTAGCTGACCAGTAGCAAAAATATCTATCAATAATGGTATTGCGGTAAAATCACGAACAGTTTTGTTGATAAAGGTGTGGACTGGGTGAAACATCAAGATTTTCTCAGACTGTCGTGGATCGTCAGTATTACTTGTAATATAATCGCCCTCTGATTTACCATCGCTGTTTCTTGTAATCCGCCAAACCTGTTTCTTTCCAGGTGTCGATACCTTTTCGGCATTATTGGAAAGCTTGATTGTATCTGTCATAACGCCGAAATCGTCTTCAATGGATACTAGCTTGTAAACTGCGCCAAGCGCCGGCTGATCGTAGGCGGTAATCAGCTTAGTACCAACACCCCAGACATCAATTTTTGCTTTTTGCATTTTTAAGCTGAGGATTGTATGCTCGTCCAAATCATTTGATGCGTAAATCTTTGCATCCTGAAATCCCGCTTCATCCAGCTGTTCACGAACCTTCTTTGAAATATAAGCCATATCGCCACTATCAATTCTGACACCTAAAAAATTAATCTTATCCGAAAATTCCCTAGCTACCCTAATTGCTGTTGGAACACCTAGCCGCAACGTATCATAGGTATCAACCAAAAAGACGCAGTCCCTATGTGTTTTGGCATAAGCAACAAAAGCATCATAATCATTTCCATAGCTTTGTACTAAAGCATGTGCATGAGTCCCGCTAACTGGAATTCCAAAAAGCTTCCCAGCTCTAACATTACTTGTCGCATCTGCGCCGCCGACAATCGCACTCCTTGCACCCCAAAATGCCGCATCCAGCTCTTGTGCGCGGCGTGTTCCAAATTCTAACAACGGATCACTTCCAATTACAGAACGAATCCGCGCTGTCTTAGTCGCAATCAACGTCTGAAAATTAATGATATTCAACACCGCTGTTTCAATCAATTGACACTGAGCAAGCGGTCCTTCAACCTGAAGAATCGGCTCATTGGCAAAAACCAAGTCCCCTTCCTTAG
>JAISYB010000126.1 GCA_031270215.1 Streptococcaceae bacterium
GAGCTGGCGCACTTTTCTACCACACTGCTGAAAGTGTCTCAAAATATCCAAGAAGTAGATGCCAAAGGAGCTGCGGGCTTTAAAAATTTAATGTAAAAATAAGCATAAAAAGTATTCCGAGAGGTAGTATTTTGGAATTGTAAAATAGCAACCAAACAGTTATGCCAATCTTATGTTAAAATGCGGTAATATTACTGATTGAAAAGGCTGTAAGAGTGATATAATATAGCTGGAAAAGAGGTGCGCTTATGAGCGAAGAAACAAAATCATTGACTCTGAATCCGGATATTACTAGGTTTCAGAATAATTTAATTTCAGAATACAAAGAGAAGAATCAAACTGTTAAAAAAGGGCAAACGCTCTTTCTAGGTAGCTCGATTATGGAAATCTTTCCGATTGAAAAATGGGAAGCAGAGGGCAAAGTTAAGTTTGATCATTATATCTATAATCGTGCAGTGCGGGCGACGACGACTCTGTTTGTCTTAGAGCATATCGATACTCAGATTTTTGAGTTAGCACCTTCAAAAATTTTTATCAACATCGGCACAAATGATATTGGTTTTCAAGTTCCTGAGGCAATATTTCGGGCAAATTATGAAACAATCATTCGTGAAGTTCAAGAACAGCTACCAAATACAGAAATTTATATCTTGAAATATTATCCGGTAAATAATGTAGATTTTGGATCTGATGCAGATGAAGCAACCTTATTTGCAACTCGTTCAAATGAAGCTTTTAATGCTGCAAGTGCTAAAAATCAAGAAATGGCTAAAAAATTAGGTGTCCACTTCATTGATGTGAGTGACGGACTGGCTGATGAAAATGGAAATCTCAAAAAAGAATACACTTTCGATGGTGCGCATATTTTGACTAATGGTTGCGAAGTTATCTTGAAAAATTTGGAAAAATATTTATAATCGACTGAAAAAGATAATCTTTTTATGCTAATTTGCTGGCTGTTTGACTAAAGAGGGGAAAAATTGAACTTTTCAGCAGCTATCTGTCAGACTGCTTTTTTGGGTGCTTTCCAATAATCTGATTTGATAGCGTCAATTTTAGTCGTGAAATCCTTGATACTGCGCTTGAAGTCTTTACTCCAAGTTATTATTGACGGGTTCAATTGAGGATTTATGTGCGATTTATCGGCAAATAAAAAATTGCAATTCGGTCATTTACGAAGAATTTTTGGCTATTTTTCGCTTGTAGTCTAGGCGTTTTAGGGTTATATATCGGATTTAAATTATGTAGAAATTATGAATAAGGTGGGAAAAATGATCCAGTTAATTAAATTAGAAAAAATGAAACTCAATACGGCAACTTATTTGTATGCTAGCGCTGGGATTACGGGCGCAGCCATCATCGTTACGCTAATCGTTTTGTTTGGGGGACGTTATGGGGGTGACGCTGATTTCAAAGAAATTATGAGTTTTTCTATGTTGAGTAAGCTGGCGATGACACTCCAAATAGCAGGATATTCACTGCTGGGAACTGCCATCTCTGCAAGAGTTATTATTGACGAGTACGTTTCAAAACGTGCCAGTCTTTTGCTGACGTATCCGGTCAACCGCAAGAAGCTATTGACAGCTAAGTTGATTTATGCGCAAGGATTTATGCTTTTCACCATGTTGGTGAGTCTGATTGTGACGCAAGTGGTAATTATGTTATTTAATCTGTCAATTCAGGCGGTTGTTATTGATTTAACCATAAGTCGTATCCTTGTTATATTGCTCGTTTATTTTATCTGCGCTTTATTGATTAGCGGTGGAATGGTGATGATTTCAACAATGTTTGGTTTCATGAAAAAATCAACCATCGTAAGCATGGTGACAAATATCATTATAATTGCCTGCCTTGGTAATGTGCTGATGAATGATTTAGGCATTTATCTTGCGGCGTTTGTCTTATTAGTTGCCGCAAACATTGCCGCTTTTACCTTGAAACAACGTGTTCAACATTTGGAAGTTTAGGAGACAATTTATGATATTAAAAGTAGAAAACTTAAGTAAAAGTTATGATGTACAAGTTTTAGAAAATCTCTCACTTCATTTGGATGAGCCGACGATTTACGGCTTAGTTGGCGAAAATGGCGCTGGAAAAACAACGCTCTTGAAATGTTTATGGGGATTAGCGCGATTTGATAACGGTGCGATTGATATTTTAGGAGAGGGCAATATTTTAGATAATCCGAGTCTGTTGCGGCAAATCGGTGGCTTGATTGAAATGCCAGAGTTTTATGAGCATTTATCGGCAAAAGACAATTTGATGATTCACTTGGGTTGTATGAAGATGAATGATAGCGCCGAAGAAAAGATTCAGGAAGTATTAAAACAGGTTGGCTTAGGTCAAGTTGGCAATAAAAAGGTAAAAGGCTTCTCCCTTGGTATGAAGCAACGCTTAGGGATTGCAAGAGCGATTATTCACCAACCTAAATTATTATTATTAGATGAACCGCTCAATGGCTTATCGCCAACTGGCATTTTAGAAATGCGAGAATTGTTTTTGAGTTTGAAAAATAATCATGAAATTACTATTATTATTTCAAGTCATAATCTGTATGAATTAAAACAGGTCGCTGATAGAATTGCTGTACTTTCAGATGGAAAGATTATTAAAGAGTTTGAGGCAGCAAATATAGAAAAAGCCGAAGAGCTTGAAGATGTTGTGATGAAATTAATGAGCTAGCAAGCAGGCTACTAATTTAATCGATGAAAATAAGAAATATCTTGCGTGTTATCAGCGTTTAAGAAAACTTCTGAGCTAAAAAAGCGGCACTTCATCAATTTGATGGGGTGTTTGTTAAATTTTTCAAGCCAGCCATCTTAACGGTGTGGTGAATTTTGAGAGTTAAGCTCCGTAAGCGTTTGTTTTATATTGGAAATTTGCTAAAATAGTAGTATACGCTACCGAATAGGAGGGGTTCGTATGGCTCTGGATGTTGATAAAAAGAAACTGTGCTAAATTTTATAGCAAATGGTGGCGCTGCAGCAACAGTTGGATCTGCTGTTGCAACTTATTGGAATACATACGATAAATAAAAATAACGAATGGAGTGACTTTTAAATATGAAGAAAGTTATGAGGATTACAATTTATTTTCTTGTATTTTTGCTCCTTTTTCTTTGTTTAGGCTCTATGTATTGGTTTCCTATTATTATGAGTCAAGAGATGAGTGATTTTATGGGTATTTTAGGTCTTTTAATAGCTTTACCTACAATTTTTTTAATGAAAAAATATCATAAAACGAAAAAATAACACATTTCACCACCTCTATGAAAGCAATGAACACTGAAAATAAGAAACTGAGTTTCGGGTGTTAGCGGTTAGGAAAACAGATAAATCATGCATACGAAGTCTTGCTGGCTTGCCGATGATTGACTAATTTTCTATACTGCTTAACAAACGACCAACA
>JAISYB010000163.1 GCA_031270215.1 Streptococcaceae bacterium
CTCGCCTTCATTTACCTCAAAGCTAACCTCTCTGACGGCTTGGATGACACCATAATGAACGCTTAGATTTTCAACCTTTAACATTATGCTTCACCTCCAAGATATGCTTCAATAACGCGCGGATTACTCTTGATTTCCTCTGGTGTCCCACTGGCAATCACCCGACCATACTCTAGGACATATATTCGCTCGCATACAGACATTACCAAGCTCATATCATGCTCAATTAAAATAATCGTAATGCCAAATTGCGTTTGAATTTGTTTGATTAATGCTGTTAGCTCCGCAGTTTCCTGTGGATTCATTCCAGCTGCCGGCTCATCTAGAAAGAGGATTTTCGGCTGTGTCGCTAGAGCGCGAACAATTTCCAGCCTGCGCTGTTGGCCGTATGGCAAGTTTTTTGCCAAGGTGTTTGCTTTCTCCTGCAAATCAAAAATACTAAGTAGTTCAAGCACCTTCTCTTGCATTCTCGCTTCCTTTTTATAAAAGCTAGGCAGGCGGACGAGGGAGGCTAAAAAGCCGTCTGAGCGCTTGGTATTTAGGGCAATCAAGACATTGTCCATTACGGTTAAATCTTTAAACAAGCGGATATTCTGAAAGGTTCTTGATAAACCTAAGGAGGCGATTTTATACGGTGCTAGACCGGTTAAGAGCTTATCATTAAGCTTGACCGTCCCCTCACTTGGTTCATAAACGCCGGTTAAAAGGTTAAATAGCGTCGTCTTTCCTGCGCCATTTGGTCCAATCAGTCCGATTAATTCATTTTCCTCTGCTTTGATATTGACATTACCAACAGCCGTTAAGCCACCGAAATTTTTTGTTAAATCTTTTACTTCAAGAAGTGCCATTACTTAGCCTCCTTTGTCTTTGCTAAAAGCTGTTTGAGTGAGAATTCCTTTGTCCCAAGCAAGCCACCCGGTCTAAATATCATGACAATAATTAGTGCCAAAGAGTAGATAATCATTCTAAGGTCACCGAAATTTTGTAGATACATGTTTAAAATACCTAGCACAACGGCTGCAATGACTGTCCCAGTAATGCTACCTAGTCCGCCAAATACCGCAATAATCAAAATATCAATAGATTTCATAAAGGTAAAGTCCTTTGGTGTAACGGTTTGGATAAAGCCTGCGTAAAGTGCGCCAGCAATGCTTGCTGTCATTGCGCCAAAGACAAAGGCTAAAACCTTGTACTTGGTCGTCCAAACACCCATGCTCTCAGCTGCAATCTCGTCTTCACGAACAGATAAAATCGCACGCCCCGTTGATGAGCGAATCACGTTTAAGGTCAAAATTGTGCTTAGAACTGCCAAGACGTAGACAAGCTGCCATGTGGTAAAGGCAGGAATACCGAACAGACCGGCAGGTCCATTTGTTAAGCTACCGCCATTGACAATCACGATTCGGATAATCTCTGAAACGCCAAGCGTTGCAATTGCAAGATAATCCCCCTTTAAGCGTAGCGTTGGAATACCCACGATTAAAGCAATCACGCCTGAGATGAGCATTCCGATGATTACTGAGAGGGCAAAGCCTGCGTAAGTTGGATTTTGGATGCCGATAATTGCACCGCTATATGCACCGATTGCCATAAAACCTGCATGTCCAAGTGAGAACTGACCGCTAAAGCCAATGATTAAATTAAGTCCTACCGCTAAAATGAGGTTGATTCCGATTTGCATGATAATCTGCACAGCAAAAGCATTGATAATACCAACGCTTTGTAAAATGGTGATTAAGGCGAAGCCGAGTGTTGCAATTAGAAACCATAAAAGATTGATTTTTAAGTTTTTTCGCATCTCTACACCTTCTCCTTTACATTTTTACCTAAAATACCTGTTGGTCTGACTAAGAGGATAACGATTAAAACTGCATAGACAACTGCATCTCGGTAATCAGACAAGCCAAGTGCTGTTGAGAGGGTTTCAAGCATGCCAATCACAAAGCCACCAAGTGCTGCTCCCGGAATAATCCCAATTCCACCAAGGACTGCTGCGACAAACGCCTTAATCCCCGGCGTCATCCCCATTAATGGGTCGATTGAATTGTAATACAAGCCAATCAAAACACCACCAGCGCCTGCAAGTGCCGAACCAAGCGCAAAGGTAAAGCTGATCGTTCGATTGACATTAATCCCCATCAGCTGCGCTGCATCGCTATCAACGCTCACTGCACGCATTGCCTTACCCATCTTTGTTTTCTTAACAACCAGCTGAAGCAAGAGCATCAAAAGGATTGACACGCCTAGAATTAATAGCTGAATATTCGATACCGAAATCGGACCAAAGTCATATTTCTTAATATCCATCACCTGCGGGAAGCTTCTGGGAGATGAACCAAAGAAGTAAATCATGACATTTTCAAGTAAAAACGAGACTCCAATTGCAGTGATTAATGCTGCAATCCGAGTTGATTTGCGTAATGGACGGTAAGCAAGAAACTCGATTACAACACCCAAAACCGCTGTTACGGCCATTGAGGCAATCAGTGCCAACCAAAGATTCATATGTAAGTGATTAATGAAAAAGTAGCCTAAAAACGCCCCCATCATATAAACATCACCGTGCGCAAAGTTAATTAATTTGATAATACCGTAAACCATTGTGTAGCCTAAAGCTAACAAAGCGTAAATCGCGCCAAGAAATAACCCGTTTACTAATTGCTGCAGCCACTCCATAAATTTCACATCCTAAGCTTTTTATTTGAATTGCCTCTAACATTATAAACTAAAATGGAGCTGAACCAAAGTTAATTTTGGCTCAACCCCTTAGTTATTTCTATTCAGCAGGCGCAATAGCTTCTGCTGAAATTTCCTTACCGTCTTTTAAACCAATTACAACAGCTGATTTCACTGGATCGTGATCCTTATCAATCGTGATTTTACCTGTTACTCCGACGAAATTCTTTAAGCTTGCCAAGCCCTTAGTCACATCTACTGATGTCTTAGCCTTAGTATCCTCCGCTGCTTGCTTAATCATGTAAACTGCATCATACGCTAACGCTGCAAACGTTGATGGATTTGAGCCATATTTTTCATTAAATGCTTTAACAAAGGCATCTACTTTATCTGTTGCGGGCGCTTTTTCTGAGTAATGCCCCACGTAGTAGACATCTGTTGCACCGCTATTTCCTGCTGTTTCGATATATTTCGGATCAGAGAAGCCGTCCCCTCCTAATATCGGTTGTGTAATTCCCATATCGCGTGTTTGCTTAGTAATCAAGCCTGTTTCTGTGTAGTAACCAGGCATGATAATTGCATCAAAATCTTTAGACTTAATCTTAGTTAATTGCGCTTGAAAATCCTTATCGCCAGAAACAAAGGTTTGTTCATTGACAATCTCTCCCTTGTAGGCTTTCTTAAACGCCTTAGCAATTCCTTTAGCGTAATCAGATGAATTGTCGTAGAATAAGACAACTTTCTTCGCCTTTAGGTTCTCGTCTGCGTAGTTAGCTAAAACTGTTCCTTGATAGCTATCTTGGAAACATGAACGAAAGACATATGGCTGCACCTTGCCGTTTTGGACTGTGATAGAGTCATCTGTCCCTGATGGTGTAAGAAATGGCACCTGTGCCTTCGTGATATTTGGAATCACGGCTTTAGCGGCACCTGAGGTTGCTGGTCCAACTAGAGCGTTAATTTTGTCATTAACAGTTAGATTAGACGCGACCGTTGCTGCTTCAGCATTATCAGATTTATTATCCTTTGAGATAACCTCAATCTGCTTACCATTGATACCACCAGCTTTATTGATTTCCTCAACGGCTAAATCAAGTCCTTGCTTTTCAGAGTTACCGTAAGCTGCAACCGCACCGGAAAGCTCTAAGTTGCTCCCTATCTTAAATGTCTTACCAATCTCTGTACCATTACCTGCTGTACCCTGCGTTCCCTTTGGGGATGAACACGAGCTAAGCAAAAAAGTCGCAGCAACTGCCGCACCTATTAAACCCAATTTTTTCTTATCAAACAACCTAAAAACTCCTTTATTTTATATTTGAGTAGCATAACAGCTACCCATAATTTCTTTACTATTGTCTTAATATAAAGAATTATCAGACAATTGTCAAGAAAATAATATTCCCACCTCAAGCTTACAAGGAGTTTTTAACATCGAAAAATTAGCTTACTGTTAAGCAAATTCGGCTTACGTCATATCATCTGACCGAAAAATTTCTATCAAGCAAATTTCTTAAAAGCGGCTAAATGGTCTAACGGATGATTTGCTGCGCACCGATGGGCAAATTATAAACTCATCTCACGAGTGATTTTACTTATTTCTGTCGGCAAACGATTAGCTGAAAAGGCGTTTTTATTGTGAATTACAAGAATTATTTGAAGTGTCTAAGCATTTAAATTGCATTCCTACCTTTTTGGTTTATACTTACGGTGTAGTTAGTATTTATGATAAAAAATTAAATCATTTTGGAGGGTTACATGAGAAAAGTTGGTTTCGAGGTTGATGAGCGTTATTTGCTTGGTGGCATACACCATGTGACAGCTATTACATCCAGTGCACAACATATTTATGAGTTCTTTACGAATATCCTAGGCTTGCAATTAGCAAAGCTAACAGTCAATCAAGATGACTATGAAACCTATCATCTTTATTTTACAGATGAAAATGGCGCACCAGGTACAGATATGACATTCTTTGACTTCCCGAATATTCCAAAAGGAACTAAGGGAACTAACAATATCGACCGGGTTAGCTTCCGTGTACCAACAGATGCTTCCTTAATTTACTGGTTGGATAGATTTGAAAAAGCTGAGGTTATCCACGGAGCTATTGACAAGCGTTTTGGCAAGAGCTTTCTTCCCTTTGAAGACTTTGATGGACAACGTTATCAGCTGATTTCTGACGAAGCTAACGTCGGTGTTGCAGGTGGTATTCCTTGGGAGAAATCAAATGTTGACAAAGCACATGCCATCACCGGATTAGGCCCTGTCTTTGTCGTTGTTGATGATTTTGAGCTAATCGATCTTGTCCTGCGCGATGTCCTAGGTTTTAGAAATACAGCAGATGATGGTAGCTACTTCCTCTATGAAATTGGTGAGGGCGGCAGTGGTGGGTCAATCATCATTGAGGTCAATACAGATGAAACCGCTGCCGTTCAGGGCTATGGCAATATTCATCATTTAGCATTACGTGTCAAAGACCAAGAAAGCTTAAACTATTGGATTGAACGCTTAAAGAGTGTCCGCTTACCTGACTCCGGCTTAGTTGACCGCTTTTATTTCCAATCCGAATATTTCAGAGCAGCCTCTCAAATCTTGTTTGAGCTTGCGACTGACGGACCGGGCTTTTGGGTAGATGAGCCAAAGGAAGTTGCTGGAGAAAGCTTGAGCTTACCACCACATCTATTTCCAGGTGATGAAGCAACTAAGGCTAAAGCCGCTGCCGCTCTAAGACCGCTAGATACAAGTGATGCGAACAAAGCACGAGTGGACGAATGGACGATTTCAAAAATCATCGGACGTCCTTACAAATAATCTCAACAGATTGGAGCTATTGTGAAATCCTTTAAAAGTAAACAATTAAATCCTGCCTTGCAATACAAGCTGATGTCTGGTGCAATTATCCCTAGACCAATCGCTTGGGTCACAACGCAAAGCGCTTCAGGTGTTGTCAATGCTGCGCCGTTTAGCTTCTTTAATGTTGTTGCAACAGGTATTCCGCTGGTATCGATTGCTATCATGCGTGGAGCGGATAGTAAGGATACCGCAAGAAATATTCTTGAAACGCATGAGGCGGTCATTCACCTTGTTAATCCAGATAACGTTGAACAGATGAATCAAACCGCTGCAACACTACCAAGTAATATCTCTGAGCTTGATAGCTTTGACATTGAAATGGTCGCTAGCGAAACAGTCAAAACGCCAAGTATTCAAAATACAGCAATTCGCTTTGAAACGACATTGTTTAAACATATTCCGATTGAAACTCAAGGAATTATCTTGACGGATTTGATGATTTTGGAGATTAAGAACTTCGTTTTTGACGATCGTGTGATTGATTTAGAAAAGGCGTATATCAAGCCAGATGAGTTGCAGCCGATTGCCCGCCTTGCAGGAAATGACTATACTGGTCTTGGCGAAATATTTACGATTGAACGACCAATGTAGAAATGTAGAGAAAAACGAGCCTGACCCAAAGTCTTGAAAATAGAAAAAACGTATGAAATTCATTTGTGGAAATGTTGATTTCATGCGTTTTTTCTATTTCACAATCAGCGAATTTTAGACTTTTGGGTCAGGCTCTTTCAGATTACCTGCTTGGGTGTTTAATCTAACGTAACCCATAAAGCAGGGCGGGTTAACGCGTAATTAGTGCTGGTAGGAAGGCCCGTGAAGACTATGCCATTATAGACAACGCCCACACAAGACGTGCTGTAGTCTGCCTGACACGCCGTCGACCGAAGCCAGAAGACATCCTCGCCACCGCTTGAGAAATCTAACAAAGCAGAGTAAGGGAGCACAAGACCAGGTTCCAGATCTATTTCACCTAAGCCGCCCATGGTGCTATTAATATCACCATAGCTTAAGGCAAATGCTTGTT
>JAISYB010000001.1 GCA_031270215.1 Streptococcaceae bacterium
TGTACTTGCCCTATCACTTTCTTATATTGACATTCAGCATATGATGTACACCTTGATTGCTTCATATGTGCTCTCAAAAGTTGTGGAATTTGTTCAGTCTGGTGGTTATACCGTGCGGGGCATGCTGATTGTTTCGGAGAAATATGAGGAGATTGCGTCACAGGTCATGTATACGTTAGAGCGCGGGGTCACCTATCTTAATGGCGAAGGTGCTTATTCTAAAAAAGAACGCAAAATTATTTACGTCGTACTCAATCCTCGAGAAATCCATGAGGTTAAAGGAAAAATCGAGGCAATTGACCCTAAAGCCTTTGTTTCCATTATCAATGTTCATGAAGTGTTCGGAGAAGGCTTCACCTTTCAACCGAAAGCGGAAAGAAAAAATGAAGGCGCAAGTGGCAAAAGAGGGTCATGATACGCCAGTCAGACAGATTTAGCGCAGACTAATTTCGGTACAGGAAAAGACGAACCCTCAGATTAATTTGTGAGGGTTATTTTTGGCGCTTTTAAGATGATTTACATTTTTCTAGTAAATTATTGACAATCATGTTAGTATGTAAAGGATAAGAGGTACTAGAACATATTAGAGCACCCTCAAATTATTGTTCGTGTCCTACGAAAGATGTGTGGTGTTGGCTAGGAAATGGGTAAATTTTTCGAACATTTGCAAGCATTTGTCCTCAAATTTCTAATTTTTCACGTCGCTAATGTCACTGTCTTAGCTTCCCTTTGAAAGTCGTCCGTTTAAAGTGATAGCTTGAATTAAAATGTTTAAAAAATAAATCCATCAATCTTGGCTAAAGATTGACATGACCCCCAAAAGTTAGGCTTGAAATCTAACATTGGAGGTCATATCATTATGATGGGTTTATTTTTGTTACGGGGATTAAAAATCAATATTGCAATGCAGGCTCCCTATTGTGATTTAAGTAAGGAAGAAGCGTGCAGATTGAGTAACGATTTTTTAGGATAAAAATTGTTTAACTTAACATGTGAATGCAGCTACCCTCAAAAACGGACTTTGATTACAGAAATTAACGAAAAAAGGAATACTAATGAACGATAAAATTCGTGAAAAATTAAAGCTATTACCAAACTTACCCGGTTGCTATCTGATGAAAAATCAAGCTGGTGAGATTATCTATGTCGGAAAAGCAAAGGTATTAAAATCTCGAGTGCGTAGTTATTTTAGCGGTTCACACGATACAAAGACAGAGCGCTTAGTCGCTGAAATCGCAGATTTTGAGTATATTGTTACGGAGTCTGATATTGAAGCGTTACTCTTAGAAATTAATCTGATTAAGCAAAATACACCGAAATACAATATCATGCTCAAGGACGATAAGACCTATCCATTCATTAAAATTACGAATGAAAAATACCCTCGGCTGTTGATTACTCGGAAAGTTTTAAAGGATAATGCTGCATACTTTGGTCCTTATCCAGATGTTGGCGCAGCAAATGAAACTAAAAAGCTGCTTGACCGCTTGTTTCCCCTGCGGAAATGTAAGGTACTGCCTAACGAGGTTTGCCTGTATTATCATATCAATCAATGCTTAGCACCCTGTGTTTTTTCAATTGAAGGTGATATTTATAAAACAATGGTCAATGAAATCCGTCTGTTTTTAAATGGGAATGTGTCTAAAGTTACGGCACGGCTGAACGAGGAGATGAAGCAAGCAGCAGAGGAGCTGGCATTTGAGCGAGCAGCAGAGTATCGGGATCAAATCAAAGGAATTGAAACATTAAGAACTAAGCAACAAATGATGTATGCAGACCTTGAGGATCGGGATGTTTTCGGCTATTATGCAGACAAGGGCTATCTGTGCGTACAGGTTTTCTTTATCAGGCAAGGGAAGCTAATCGAGCGTGATGTGTCAATTTTTCCTTTCTATAACGAAATTGAGGCTGATTTTTTAACCTTTATTGGTCAGTTTTATCAGGAATCAGCACACTTTATACCAAAGGAAATCTTCATTCCAAAAGAGATTGCTAAGGAAAGTCTGGCGGCAATCGTTCAAACGAAGGTGACGCAGCCAATCAAAGGTAATAAGAAAAAGCTCGTTGATCTTGCGATTAAGAATGCCAAAATTCAGCTTGATTTAAAGTTTAATTTGATTGAGCGGCAGCTTGAGAGAACAGTTGGTGCGGTCGATAAGCTTGGTGCTCAGTTAAACATTCCACGTCCGACGCGGATTGAAGCCTTTGATAATTCAAACATCTCTGGTACAAGTCCGGTTTCAGCAATGGTTGTCTTTGTTGACGGCAAGCCTTCTAAAAAGGATTACCGAAAATATAAAATCAAGACGGTTAAGGGAGCAGATGATTATGCTTCAATGCGTGAAGTTATCTATCGAAGATATGCCAGAGTGATTAAGGATGGATTGACATTACCTGATTTAATTGTGATTGATGGTGGTAAAGGTCAGGTTGATATTGCAAAGGATGTTTTGACAAACCAACTGGGACTTGATATCCCAGTAGCAGGTCTAGTGAAAAATGATAAGCATCAAACGCATGATTTGTTATTTGGTGAACCGCTAGAGGCAATTGAGCTTAAGAGAAGCTCAGAGGCGTTTTTCTTATTGCAACGAATTCAAGATGAGGTTCACCGCTTTGCAATCACATTTCACAGGCAGGTGCGAAGCAAAAACAGCTTTGCCTCATTGCTAGATAATATTGATGGACTTGGTCCTAAGCGAAAGCAAGCTCTTCTGCGGAAATTTAAGTCGGTTAAAAAGATAGAGCAAGCAACGATTGAAGCGTTGAGAGCTGCGGGCTTACCTGAAAAGGTCGCTTATGCAGTTAAGGAAAAGCTGAAAAAGGAGCAGTAGTAAATGACAAGGAAACGATGTAGTTGGGCATTATCAAGCCCTACAATGATGGAATATCACGATACAATTTGGGGACGCATTGAAACAGATGACACAGCATTATTTCGCAAGCTTTCGCTTGATTTGATGCAAGCCGGTCTGTCTTGGCAGACGATTTTAAATAAAACGGCAAGCTTTGATCAAGCTTTTGATAACTTTGACTTAAAAGAGGTCAGCTGCTACAATACAGCAAAGGTTAAAGTGTTAAAGAATGATGCAGGAATTATCCGCAATCAAATGAAAATTGAAGCAATTATCCATAATGCGCAGATTATCTTAGCATTACAGCAAAAAGGCATTAGTTTTTTTGATTATCTGAGCCAGCAAATTCCAAATGGACATCTTGAAAATCATTGGCAAATGGATAGTGAAGTGCCCGCAAAGACAATATTATCGGATAAGATTGCCAAAAAGATGAAGCATGACGGCTTTAAATTTGTCGGTTCAACCGTCATCTATGCTTTTCTTCAGGCAACAGGCTTTATCAATGATCACGTAGAGGCTTGCTTTTGTCATGAAAAAGCTGAGGATAAAAAGCAGTAAGGAGTAGATATGTCAAAGAGTTATAGAGATGATAGCTTGGTATTACATACGGATTTGTATCAAATTAATATGATGCAGACGTATTGGCAAACGGGGAGAAGTGAGCGCAAAGCGGTCTTTGAGGTTTATTTTAGAAAGCTACCTTTTGAGAATGGTTATGCGATTTTTGCAGGACTTGAGCGAATTATTACGTATTTGCAAAATTTACGTTTTTCAGCAAGCGACCTTGCTTATCTTAAGGATTTAGGATATCCTGCGGAGTTTTTGGCTTATCTGGCAGAATTAGTCTTTACCTGCTCGGTTAAATCCGCTAAGGAA
>JAISYB010000002.1 GCA_031270215.1 Streptococcaceae bacterium
GTCCTGTCCTGTCCTGTCCTGTCCTGTCCTGTCCTGTCCTGTCCTGTCCTGTCCTGTCAGTGTAGTCATCTTAACACCCCTTTGTCAAGTAAAATCCCTTTTTGAAACCGTTTTTAAACCAACTACATTTTAACACGAAAGTTAGAAAAAAAGAAAGCGTAAACTTAACAAATATTTATAAGATAGCGCAAAATATTTTGTGGAGATGAAAAAAGAGGCTGACCCCTAAACGCAAAAAAGACCACTCCCATGCAAACAACACCACTAAACAGCTGATATATGCTAAAAATTACCACGGAAACTTTGGAAAAGTCCGCAGCACTTTGAAAAACTACTCGGCAGATTTTGCGAACTACTCGACACTTCGGAAAACTGCACACCTACTTTGAAAAGTTCAACAGCAGGTTTTGAAAACTTCTCGGTGACTTTGGGGAAGTCCGCAACACTTTTAGAAACCCCACAGCGAATTTTGAAAACTATACCAATGCCAACGTGGACGCACTTAAAAAACGAGGCTGGACAAATCCCCCTACCTCGTTTTGAGTGATATAGCAATAACTCACCGTCACTTGACTTCTAGATAAAGACAGCGACTTGCCAAATGCTCTGGCTATTAATCAATCTCCTCTGCCACCGCTGTTCCGAATGAAACTGTAATGGTCGGCACAACGCTCTGGCTTGCTAAATTAGTATCCGTAACATCTTGATTCGCCGAAAATTCCCACTTCCAATCAATCTCTAGCACAACTGCCGTGTTGCCGCCTTTATAAGGAATTGGATGCGTTTGGTAATGATTCAAGGCTAATTGAAGTCCGGCAGCGCTTAGATTAGTTTTATCTTCCTTACCATTCACCTTTAAGCTAAACTTTATTTTATCGTTTAGACTTTGAGTTGCCGAGTTGTCATGTGAGCCGATAGCGACCTTAGCATCTTTAATCGTTACACCGTAAGGAACTTCCGTCCCATCATCAGTAATCATAATCGTTTTGCCACCACTTGTCCCTGGGGCAACAACATTATGCTTGCTGTTGGCAAAAACTGTGTCCACAGCAGACGGCTTGACTGCGCCGGATTTTCTGCCAGTGGCAGAAGTGTAATATGGAAAGAATAACAAATCCGTTGTCACAACATCTCCAACTCGCCATTTAGCAACTGAGCCACCTTGATTATTGAGTTGTTCATTGGTCTGTCCACCAATTTGTCCGGTTAAATCTTGTCCACTCTGAGAAGTCCGATCTGCCTGTTCATCTCCTCTTTCTAATGGCTCCTCAACTTCATTTGTTCCGGGCAATCCCAGCCTTGCCATATATTTTGAATAAGTTCCTACGAAAAAACCAATTGATGCGACGACTGCAACCACAATCATACTCGTAGTTTTGCGTTTATTCCACCTATCATCTTTCATTCTCAACCCCTTCTTTCCAAATATTTCAAAAAGCGATATACATGCGACCTGATACAGTAATTTGAATAAATGCGACATTTTCCGTCTGGTTGATTAGTCCGAGCTTTCGGACAGTTAACCCTCATCTATACTATAACAGTTTTTTAATGATTTAACACGTAAAATCATAAATAAATTTGCTTGTCAAACAAAAACACTCATCAAAACGTTGGTAACTTAACATATTATGTTAAAAAAAGCAGCTAGGAAAAATTCCTAACTGCAAAGTTTTATTTAAATGCGGCTTCTATTCTTTTCAATGCTTCTTTAATATTTTTCGTACTGGTTGCGACGTTTAATCTCGCATGAGCGGTACCAGTTGCGCCAAAAGTAATCCCTAAATTAAGATAAACCTTCGCCTGCTCTAAGAGTTTTTCCTGCAAAGCCTTATCGTTTAACCCATAGTCTGAAAAATCTAGCCAGAGTAAATAAGTTCCGTCTGGCTGACTTACCTTGATTCTTGGTATCTGCTTATGAATAAATGCCAATGTCCACTTGATATTTTCTTCAATTTTAAGCTTAAGCGCATCAAGCCACGCGTCACCATGCTGATATGCCAGCTCCGTTGCCAGCTGCCCGAAGCTTGAAACCTCGTGCTGATTATTAGCTAATTGCTGGCGTTTAAATAATCGACGCAACTCTGAGTTTTGAATAATGACATAAGAGTTTTTCGTTCCTGCAATATTAAAGGTTTTCGTTGCAGAGCTTAAAATAATCGCAAATTCCTTAAAACTCTCGGAAACAGCTAGAAAAGGATAGTGAGTATTGCCGAATAAAGCAAAATCCTGATGAATTTCATCGCTGACTAATCGGACATGATACTTGCGACATAATTCGCCAATTTTGAATAATTCCTCCTTCGTCCAGACACGTCCAACCGGATTATGCGGACTGCAAAAGACATAGAGTTTAACCTGTTCATCTTTAAACTGTTGCTCTAATTTATCAAAATCAATGACGTATTTCCCATCTTCGATAACCAACTCGTTTTCAATCAAGCGTCTACCATTTAGCTTAACCGTTCTGGCAAATGGTGGATAAACAGGCGTGTTGATTAAAACCGCATCTCCTACCTGCGTGAATGCTTGAATAGATACTGAAATCGCTGGTACAACACCGTCAATAAAAAGAAGGTCTTCCTTATCAAGCGTCAAATTATGATGACGACTTTCCCAATCAATTATTGATTGATACAGCCCCGCGCTTTCCAATGTATAGCCAAAGATACCCTTTTGGGCGAAGTCAACTAAGCCGCGAGTTATCTCTGGTACCGTTTGAAAATCCATATCCGCAATCCAAAGCGGTAAAACATCATCTGCAACAGTATCCCATTTCACTGAGTTACTTGATTTTCGATTTACATTTTTTTCAAAATCCATTGTCCACTCTCCCCTTTTTTAACTGCACATTTTAACTTAGATATTTAACGCAAAATCTAAATCATTAATTAAATCGCTACTTGCTTCAATTCCAACAGACAATCTAAGCAAATCAGGCGTTAAGCCGTAGCTTTCTCTAACCTCTTTTGGAATGTCTAGATGTGTCTGCGTTGTCGGATAGGTAATCAAGCTCTCAACACCGCCAAGACTTTCTGCAAAGGTAAAGACACGCAAGCTATTTAAAATCTGTGGAATCTTCTCCTCTTGTGCTACCTTAAAGCTAACCATTCCCCCAATTCCAGTGTATAAAACTTCCTTAACCGCTTTGTGCTGCGTTAAAAATGCCACAATCTCTTGAGCATTCTTTGTTGCAGTTTTCATTCTTAAGGACAATGTTTTCAAGCCACGCATCAAAAAATAGCTGTCAAATGGCGATAAAACTGCACCCTTGGTATTGAGTGAAACACGCAGTTTTTCAGCCAAAAGCTCGTCTTTAACAATCACTGCACCTGCTAAAACATCATTGTGACCACTCAGATACTTTGTTGCTGAATGAACAACAATATCTGCGCCGAGCTTCAATGGTTGCTGATAAATTGGCGTATAAAAAGTATTATCAACGATGACTTGTGCATCAAATTGATGTGCCAGCTTAGCGATTTTAGCAATGTCAAATTCAAACATTAATGGATTTGTTGGTGTTTCAATGTAGACGACACCCGTTTTTTCATTGATTAAATCAATTAACTCAGGCTCTGTTGTCGCATATTCAAATGTATACAAGCCACGTTCTTCGAGCTGATTGAAGTATCGGAAAGTACCACCATACAAATCTCTAACACAAACAAAATGCGTGCCAACCGGAAACTCCTCTACAGCAAGGACTATCGCACTCATACCGCTACTAGTTGCAAAGGCAAAATCGCCTGATTCAATCAGAGCAAGTCCTATCTCTAGACTCTCTCTTGTCGGATTCTGCGTTCTCGTATAATCAAAGCCTGTTGACTTGCCAAATTCTGGATGTTGATAGGTTGTTGAAAAGTGAATGGGACTTGTCAAAGCTCCTGTTGCTTCATCTGTATGTATCCCAATCTGTGCTAAAATCGTTTCAAGCTCTCGCGTCATAGCTTACCCTCCATTATTCATTTTCATCTTTGTTTCTTAGTGTAGCAAAAAAGTTACGCTTTGTTGCCATTTTTAATAAATATTCGAGTAAAATTTTAGCTTTCTTCGTGATATGGAAGTCATTTGCTCCGATTGACGCTAAACATTTGCCCATTCTTTGATGTTAAACAGCAAAAACGACTTAATTCAACGCTTTTTTTAACATTGGTAACATTTGCTCAAACGAATCAATATAGTATGTATATCTTGGCGTAATCTTGTCATCAAGCTGCTTGCTACGATGATTTAGCCAAATGCTCTGCCAATCAGCGCTGCTTGCCCCAACGATGTCATTTTCGTAATTATCTCCAACATATAACGTTTCTTCCGGCTTGAAACCAAAGCGTTTCTCAGCAATTTGGAAGATTTCAATCTCAGGCTTTGAATATCCGACTTCTTGAGAAACGACAATCCGATTATTAATCCAACGATTGACGCCTAAATTTTTAATCTTTTTTAACTGGTGCTTCGTCGGACCGTTAGTAATAATCCCGAGCTTGATTCCCTTATCAGCAAGATATTCAATTGATTGAATAATCGCTGGATGAAGGGCAATTTTCTCCAAAGCTACCTCATAAATCTGCTGAAAATCCTTAGCAACAGACTCGGTAATCGCCTGATGTCCATAGTCCATTAGTGTTTCATTTAAACGATAAAAGCGCATATAATCCCAAGTCCATTCTCCGCTAACAACCTTTGGAAAGGTTAAATCACTATAATGACGAAAGCGAATATAGGCACTTGGCAATTTTGCTTGGTCAAATCGTGGAAAAAGTGCCTCAACGGCGGTATAGAAAGGCTGGTGCATCTCGTATAATGTATCGTCAACGTCAAAAACAATATTT
>JAISYB010000030.1 GCA_031270215.1 Streptococcaceae bacterium
TAATATGAACCAATTTGATCCAAATCAATGTGATTGATTTGAACAATTTCCTTGACAGTATATTTAATCCCTAATTCCTCTACTAACCTTTTGAGAAATCTTGACGGCTCTTTAGCTTCATCTAGATAAATCCTCGGACTACTTAAAAATAGTTTTTTCCTTGCAGAAGCAAAAACTTGACTCGCTGTAAACATAGCTTGACTTGTAGTTTCCGTCTTTATGAGTAGTAGTTTCCCATTTTTTGACACTTCGTTGACATGGATTCTTTCTTCTTCACTTAAAATCGTTGGTTTAATATCTTTTTTCGGAAAATTATTTTCAATCAAACCTATTGCAAAAACATAGTCGCTAGTATTTGGTCTTGATAATTCATAAGACTTTATCTGAACTAAATTAATACTTGCCGGTATTTTTCTAAAAACGGCATTTTTTAATCCCGAAACCAGCATTTCTGAAAAATACCTGTCATCGTCTTGATATATTGCATGATATTCCTGTAGCAAAGACATCAGAGTATTCCAAGCTTCCCTATGTTGATTCATTTCATCCTGCGACGTGGATAATTTGACCACTTTTGAAAATTGTGGTTGGATAAATTCCAAAACATCTCTGAATTTAGTAAAGCTAGAAGAATCAATAAATTGAGCGATTGGTGATTGTTTCCCAATAAAAATTTGTTGGATTTTTTCAAATTCTACCCGTTTTTTTTTAATTTCTTCTTGTGAACTAGCTTCAAAAATAAATTTTTCCTCTAGAGCTGATCTGCTATTTATTCCTTTCTCTAACAAAAATAATTCAAAATTATCTATCAATCTTCTGTTGCAAAATCTTTCTTCTTCGTCACTTATTAGCAAATCACTTTCCAAAAAATTGACAGGTAATAATTCCGTTCTGAGTAAACGCATAATATCTTCATAGCGATAATTGTATTTTTCTAGATTAATCAAACTTTCAACAAATTCTACCAAAAGGTGATTCACTTGCTTTACTTCATCATCAAAGTAATAATAGATTTCTTGCTTATCAAAAATTGGCTGGATTATTCCATTATAGTCAGCTAAATTACCACATAATACTTGAATATTTTGGTAATCAACACCGTTAGCTACTAAGAATCTAATTTTTTTGGCAACTGCCTTAACTTCCTCAACCATGTTTAAAGTTTTCCAAATTTCAATTGTGGCGTTATCAGGTAATGTCAACAAGGAAGGTTGAAAATGCCATTCATTGATTTCTTCCCAATATTTTGAAAGTTTTGTCAACTCTTTGTCAATTTTTGTATCCTCATTAACCAGAATTTTATCCTGTTGAATATTGAATTTAGCCAAAAAATTACGTGGTGCTTCGTAAACATTTCCAATAATTGTTTGACAATTCATTGCTTTTTCGGAAATAAATGTGCCAAAAATAATCTCATAGCCTTTCTTTTCAAGAATTTCAATCAGTTGACGTTCTTTTGCTGTCAGAACGGAAAATCCCTCCAAGATGATTAACGCTTGATTTGGCAACGTTAATTCCCCTTGAGATATTTGGTTGATAAAAACTTCTATAATATCTTCTTCTCTAAATTGACCTTTTAAACTTTCTTGATATCTCATCATGATTTTAGCCAATTCATCAAGTTTTATACTTCCAGAAAGATCGCTTGGTTTAATTAATGATTCCGACATTTCGTTTGAAAAATTCACTAATTGCTCTAAAAAACCAATTTGATGCACTTCTCCTTTGAATATGACTAATTCATCTTCCTCTTTTAATTCAGTTAAAACTTTCCTAAACAGCATTGCTTTACCAACTTCTGTCAATTGAGGCGTTTTAAACAAGGCATTATTTTTTAAAAAATACCATGCAAACCGTTTGAAGCTAAGAACCTGTAAATCTATTTGTGAATGAATAGTCAAAAGTTCTAATATCTCGCTTTCCAGATCAACACTCATAAAACTCGGTACCAAGTAAAACACTTTTCTCTTGTTCTTTAAAGCAATCTCAGCTTGTTGAACTAACGCTTGTGTCAAATTTGCTGTAAAATCTCCATACATTACTTTCACTGAATAAAACACCTACTTTCTTTGGATTTATTTTAACATGCTTAGCTTTTAACAGCTATTAAATTCATTTTTATACACAACTTATCCACAATTAATTGTTGATTGATTAATCTATTTTAAAATTATTTCACTTGGTTTTCCACAATTAATTTCTAAACTAACAGATTGTGGATGATTTATCCATCATCCACATTTTAGCTATAAAAACTTTTAAAAAGACTTATTCTATCGGCTTTTATTTTCCTTTTCTACTTGTGGATTTTTTAAAGTCTTTTTCAGTTATCCACATTTTTTTCTTTATGTGGATAATTTATTTTATATCCCTGTTGATTTTTTGTCCTCATTTCTATTTTCCTGTGGATAATTTTTCTTTTACATGTTACACTTTTCCTTGGAATTATTATTTAGTATAGTAAAATTTCTAAATTGGAGCTTATTTATGGAAAATAATTTAAAAAAAACGCTTTGGGAGAAGATTGAGAACTTAGCACAAAAAGAATTAAATCATGATACTTTTCGTTTTTTTGTACAAAATGCTGAAATCTCATTAATTACAGAAAGCCAAATCGTAATTGTCCTAGAACAACAGATGCAAGTTGATTTTTGGAAGAGCCAAAAAATGCAAATGCTTATTGCTGCTGCTGTTTTTGAAGTTCTTGAAAATAGTTCAAATATCTCACCTTTAATTTTAACGCGTGACGAAGCAAAGAAACAAGGCTTAATCGAAACAACTAAGATTAGGGAAACTGGGCCAATTTTATCTGAAACTAAATTACCAGTAATTAAAAACAATTTGAATCCTAAATTTACCTTTGAAAATTACGTAATAGGTAAAGAAAATCAAATGGCACATGCGGCAGCAGCGGCGGTTGCTGACACTCCTGGAACAATTTACAATCCATTGTTTATTTGGGGAGGATCAGGCTTAGGTAAAACACATTTGATGCACGCTATTGGGAATGAAATTCTTAAACATAATCCTCGTGCTCGAATTAAATACATCTCTAGTGAAAATTTTGTTAATGAATTTGTCAATGCAATTGCTAAAAAAACACAACCGCAATTTAAAAGAGATTTTAGAAATCTTGATGTTTTACTGCTTGATGACATTCAATTTTTCTCAAATAAAGATAGCACGCAAGAAGAATTTTTCAATACTTTTGAAGCATTATATAACGCTGAAAAGCAAATTGTTTTAACAAGTGATCGAATGGCAAAAGACATCGAGAACATGGAATCACGTTTAGTAACGCGTTTTGAAAGTGGTTTGTCTACAGATATTACACCTCCAGATTTTAATACTCGCGTAGCCATCCTAAGAGAAAAGGCAGAAGCGCAGCATATTCAATTTCCGGGTAAAGTCTATGATTATATCGCCGGCATTGTAGATACTAATGTCAGGGAATTAGAAGCCTCTCTTCGTGAGATAAATCTTTACGCTAATACTTTTCATAATGGTGAAATAACGACAGCCATCGCCGCAGAAGCTCTAAAAATGAAACGTAAAGAAGTTATTGCTGTAGGCGGTATTACCATCGATAAAATCCAAACTGTTGTTGCTAAATACTATAAAGTACCTAAAAATGAACTAATTGGCAAAAAAAGGAATAAAGAATATGCATTTCCAAGACAAATTGCCATGTATTTAACCCGCGAGCTAACAGATGCTAGTTTGCCACAAATTGGACAAGAATTTGGCGGTAAGGATCACACCACGGTCATGTATGCCCACAGAAAGTTGAAAAAAGATATAAAATATGACTTAAAGCTCCAAAGTGAAATCAATGAGATACAAGATAAATTAATCAATCACAACTAATCCATTTGTAAAATAAAGGTGAAATTCAGCATTTAACGACGTAGAAAATTAGCAAATCGAGGTCAAAGACTCGCCAATGTTCAAAAATTTTCGCTTTCCAAATGAAGTTGCCACTTTAATGACTTATGGAAAATTAGTAGTAATGTGCCTTAGTAATAACTCGTCTAGGCATTGACTAGTCGGCACTGTTTGTCCCACGTGAAGCTTGAACATTAAAGAGGAGGCAAAGACTTACATCACTGACCTTTGAAACTTAGACCTCAAAAATCTAACATTTGAGGTCTTTTTTTATCTGTTGATAAAAGTTAAGTTATACCCGATTTTTATCCACAGTTTATTAACAAGTTAAAAAGTCAGTTTGAAGCTTTTTTTGCAGTTATCCACAAGATTCACAGTACCTATTACTTTTACTATAAATACTTATCTAATAAGTATACGCAAAAAATATTTTCTATCTTTTAAAGTTGACAGTTAGCAGTAGTTTGATATAATTTAAAAAGCTACTGGTTCAGTAGCTCAGTCGGATAGAGCAATCGCCTTCTAAGCGATCGGTCGGGGGTTCGAATCCCTCCTGAATCATTTATATCAAAGAACTTTCTGCTGAAGACAAATTTTTATTCGCTTAAAGTTCTTTTTTGATATTTATGATATAATCAAAACATTGAAAAAAGTTTTTCTATTGCTTTATGGAAAGGATTGCAAATGTTAAAATTTAGAATTAATAAGAATGCATTTTTAGCAAATTTACATTCAGCACAGCGGGCGATAAATGGTAAGGTAGTAGTTCCAGTCCTAAATTTTGTTAAAATTAACGTGACTAAGGAGGGATTAACTCTAACTGGTTCAAATGGTAGGATAACGATCGAAACTTTTTTATCTGTAACAGATGAAGATGCGGGTATGATCATTGACGAGGTTGGAGGTATCCTACTTGAAGTCAGTTTCTTATCAAAAGTACTATCTGAACTTCCTAATTACGAGTTTTCTCTTGAAGTATTAGAAAATAATATTGTAAACATCAAGAGTGGACAGACAGATTTACACCTAAATGGAATGAACGTTCAAGATTATCCAAAATTAAAAACACCTAGCCAAGAAAAAGTTTTAAAATTACCTGTGTCATTTTTTAAACAAGTAATTAAAGAAACTAATTTTGCGGCAAGTACACAAGAAAGCCGCCCGATTTTAACAGGTGTTTGTTTAAAGGTTGAAGATAATAAAACATTAGTTTCAACAGCTACAGATGCTCATCGTATGTCACGTCGCACAGTTGAGTTACCTCATTCGGTGGAAAATTTTCAAGTTACTATTCCGAGTAAAAATTTAAAAGAGTTCATTAATGTTTTTAACAAAGATGATGAAGAATTTGAGATGTTTTTTTCAAGTACACAGGTTCTATTTAAAACAAAAAATGTTTCTCTTTATACACGACTTTTAGACGGTAGTTACCCAGATACAGAACGAATCATTCCTAAAAACTTTAAAACAACGGCTGTTTTTGATAGTCAAGGTTTACGGAAAGTTATGAATCGTGCTGCTTTGTTGACATCAGTAGACAATAGTCGTTCAATTCAGCTTGAATTAAAAAGGGATACAATTACTTTATACGGTAATTCCCCAGAAATTGGTAACCTTAAAGAAGATATTGAATTTGACAAAAAAGAGGGAGATGATTTAGTAATTAGTTTCAATCCTATTTTTATGTCAGAATCGCTTGCTGCATTTGGTGAAGGGAAAATTGAAATTAAATTTACAGAATCATTCAGACCTTTTGTCATGAGTTTAGAAAGTAAAGGAGATCAATTTATTCAATTGATTACCCCGATTAGAACAAATGTTGCTATGCCTAAAAAGTAATGATTTGTAAATAACTTGACAACAATTGTTAAGTTGATGTAAAGGATGATTATGTGTTAAAAGTAGAACAATTAAAGAAAACTTTTGGAGATTATACAGCAGTTGATAATCTAAGTTTTGAAATTCCAAACGGAAAAATTTTAGGATTAATCGGTCAAAATGGTGCTGGTAAAACAACAACATTTCGTTTAATTTTAGATTTTTTGCAGGCAGATAAAGGAAAAATCACATGGGATGGTCAAAAAGTAGATAAAAATATATATAATACTATTGGTTACATGCCAGAAGAACGTGGACTTTATCCGAAAGAAACAGTTGAAAACCAACTGCTTTATTTTGCTGAATTAAAAGGGATAAATCGTAAAGAAGCTAGTCAACGAATTGACAAGTGGATGACAGAATTTCAAGTTAAAGGTAAACGTAATGACAAGTTAAAAAAATTATCTAAAGGTAATCAGCAAAAAGTACAATTAATTGCAACATTACTTCATGAGCCTAAATTAGTGATTTTAGATGAGCCATTTTCTGGCTTAGATCCGGTTAATGCTGGATTATTAAAAGATGCAATCATCAAATTGAAAGATCAAGGTGCATCAGTTATTTTTAGTTCTCATAATATGGATAATGTCGAAAAAATCAGTGACCATTTAGTTATGTTAAAATCAGGAAAATTGGTTTTAAATGGTGAAATCCATCAAATCAGAGAAAGTTATGGTCGTACGCATTTATTGCTTGAAGCAGATATTACTAAACAACAGCTTTTAGAGGTTGATGGGGTTTTATCTGTAGAGGAAAAAGGGCATCAAACTTTTGAAATTAGGCTCCGTGAAGCAGAAGTTGGTAAGGAAATTTTTAAATTGGTAAATACGGATGGTTATATTCCAATTTTTAATCAACAACCACCAACTCTAGAAGAAATTTTTAAAATGGAAGTAGGTGGTGTTCAATGAATAACAAATTTTGGATAATTGTTAAGGAAGTTTATCGTAAAAACGTTAAGTCTTGGTCCTTCCTAATTGCTATTTTAACACCAATTTTAACGTTTGCTATTTTTGGATTAATTGGTTTCTTTGCAGCTAAAAGTTCAGATATTACAGAAAAACAAGAAGTAGCTATTGTTAGCCAAATTGACAATGTAAATCAAACTTTCAAAAGCGTAAACAAAACTGACAAGAATGTTTCAGGTATAAATGTAGATGCTTTATCAAATCATTATCGCTTTTTCTCCAGTGAGAAAAAAGCTAAAGCTGCTCTAAAGAAAGAAAAAATTAAAGCCTATGTCATTGTCAAAGAGAAGGATGATAAATTATCAGCTAATATTTACAGTGTAGATTCAAATAATCAGGCTTTAGTGATATCTATTACAGAGATAGTTCAAGCTATCCAGACAAATATTAATCAAGAAAAGCTTAAATTAACAAGTTCAGAGTTATCCACTTTACATCAAAAAGCTAGCGTTGAGGAAAAGAAAGTATCATTTGAAGATTCAGATAAAAATAATGATACACAGGAATATTCTGGTATTAGAACGGGAATATCTTACACCTTAGAAGTGGTTATTTTCATGTTTATAATGCTTTTTGCCTCCTCAGTGACACAAGAAATCGCTTCTGAAAAAGGCACAAGGATTATGGAGATCCTTCTTTCTAGCATAACAGCAAAAACGCACTTTTATGGCAAAATAGTAGGGATTACCTTGGTAATCATAACGCAATTTCTTTCGTATGTGGTTCTTTTTGGCGCCGGATTCCTTTGGTTGAAATCGACTTTTGGAGATATAATTACAAAAATTTTACAAGAAATTGACTTTAGTAAGCTGTTTGGTGATGGTTTCTATCTAATTATTCCTATTACTATTTTAAGCTTCGGGATATATATCATTGTTGCAGCACTTTGTGGCTCGCTTGTTTCAAAAATGGAAGATGTTCCTAAGGCGACACAACCGATAGTATATCTAGCTATGATTGGTTATATTTCTTGTGTTACATTTGGTAATGGAAGTAGTAAAGATGCACTCATTATAAAAATCATGAGTTTTATACCATTTACCTCGACTTTTGCAATGCCATTACGACTTGCTAAAGGATATGCGAATTCCTTAGAAGCTTGGATTTCAATTGCGATACTGATTGTTGCGGAGATTGTCATTTTACAATTTTCAGCAAAAATGTATCAAACAAATGTTTTGATTTATAACGATAATGGGCTATTGAAAAGTTTTAAACAAGGTCTTCAGGCAATGAAACGAAATAAAGCAGTAAAATAGCGTATTGTCATGAAGAAAGTGAAACAGCGGTGTGAACAATTAGAAAATTGAGGAGATTAATACACCGTTTGTCTTTACTATATTACAAAATCTGTGAATATGTCCTAGACTTGTAAGTGTGAATAGGCACACAGTCTTTAAAAACAAGAATGTGTTAAATCACTAGGATCTGATTGAATATGCTTAATTTGTCTTTTTAAGCTAACTTATAGATAAAAACCACCTTTTTTAAGACTACTAATCAAAAGTAGCTTAAGAATGGTGGTTGTATTTGTGTGCGTGATATTATTTGCTTACGGATAAATAGGTTATTTGTTTTCAGTTTTTTTTCTAAATAATTTTGCAAAAAATCCTTTTGTTTGTTCCTCTTTTAATTCTAAAGACAATATTTCAGAATCCCGCATAGCTTTGGCTGTGAGTTGTTGCTGCTGATCTATTTGCTTATCTTTCTCTGCAATTTGCAAATCTTTTACAGAGATTTGACGATCTTTTTCATCTAATTGCGTGTCTTTATTGATAATTTGTAAATCTTTAGCCTTCAATTGAGAATAAAGTCGATTAATTTCAGCATCTTTACTATCAACGATAAGTTGTAAAGGATTTAACGACTCATTAAACACATTTATGTTATCTGTTACATCATTTGTTTCATCAGGCAAAACAATTTCAACGTCTAACTTGTAGATTTCAGCAAGTTTTTTTATACCTTGTAAAGTGACAACATTTTTACCTAACTCATTCTTTGTAAAGAACATGTCATCTAATTTTTTTACACGGTTATTCATTGCTTGACGTGTTACTCCGAAAATATCAGCTAATTCAGTAATTGTTTTTGGTGCAATAATTTCTGTCATGATTACTCCTTTTGATTTTTAGATATTTATATTGTAAATAATTTGACAATATTTGTAAATAGAAATAAGCATTAAAAAAATTTATGGATTTACACCATAATCATTTCCATTTTTTATTGCACTAAAAACATCTCGTTTCGCCATCTTTACAGCATCAAGTGTTGAAAAGCCTAAGGCGATATAACTGGCAATAGTTGATGACAACATGCAACCAGCACCATTTGCATTTTTGTCAAGCTTATCGGTTTGCAGGAAATTAAATGTCAAGCCATCGTAAAATAAATCAAGAGCATTAGGAGTATTTAAACGATTTCCTCCTTTAACAAAGGTTGTTTTAGCCCCTAAAGCGATTAATTTTTGACATGATGTTTCCATATCTTTGACAGCAGATATTTTTCCCATTGTTATAATTTCAGCCTCTTTTAAATTAGGTGTAATAATTGTTGCTTTTGGTAAAAGAAGATCAATAAGTGTTTTCGTGACAAGGGTTACTTTTTTATCCCCTATTTCCTTAAAAACTAAAACAGGATCTAAGACGATTGGAATATTTTGAAAATTGTTTAAAAACCGATCCACCAATTCAATTTGCTCAAAATTTGGTAAAAAACCAATTTTTATTGCGGAGAATGGTATATTTTTCAATGTGTTTAGTTGTTTTTCAAGGGTATTCGTTGGAATTTCATAGATTTGGTAATCTAAATTTTCTGCAGAAACAATTGATGTAATGATAGAAAAAGCAAATAAATTTTTCTTTTTAAAGGTTGCTAAATCAGTCTGGATTCCGCCACCAGATAAAACATCACTGCCACCGATTGTTAAAATGTAGGTCATATATATCTTACCTCCTTTAAATAAAGGCCTTCTGGATGTGCAGTTGGTCCCGCTAATGAACGATTTTTGGTTTCTAAAATGTGCTCGATTTGATTAACAGGCATTTTTCCATTACCTATTTTAATTAAAGTACCAACCATATTCCGAACTTGCTTGTATAAAAAACCATTTCCATGAAAAATAAAATGAATTTCATTATTTTTTCTAAAAATTTCCGTATGAAAAATTGTCCGGATTTTGTTTTCAACTGAAGTTCCGCTTGCTGTAAATCCAGTGAAATCATGTGTGCCCTCTAATTGCTTGATTGCAAATGCCATTTTAGAAATATCTAATGGATATGGAAAATGACTTGTATAGGTTCTGATAAAAGGATTCCTAGACTTATTATTATCTAATCGAAATAAATATGTTTTTTGATGTGGTTGATATCTTGCATGCCAATCATTTGCTACAATTTCAATTGAATGAATTGCAATATCCTCTGTACTTTGTGTATCTAAGGCGAAACGAAGTTTTTCAATTTCTCGTTGTTCATTTAAATCGAAATGAATAACTTGCCCAAGAGCATGAACGTGGGCATCTGTCCGTCCAGAACCTTGAACAATGACAGGTAAGTTACTGTTTAATTTTGTTAATGTTTTTTCAAGCTCTTCTTGGACACTTCTTACATTTGGTTGTCTTTGAAAGCCATGAAAATTTGTACCATCATAAGCAATAATGGCTTTATAGCGGGTAATTGTCATGATTTTTCCTTCGCAAAAATTTATTATTGTCTAGTTTATTATAGTTTAAAAAATCAATGTTTGTTAGAAAAAACGATGTTTCACGTGAAACATTTTTATAAATGGAGGTACTTTACAAATAAACTTAATATTATCGGTTGTAATCTATGTGTAAAGTAATTCGCAAGCTTTATGTGAAACGATTGATTGATAAATGAAGAGTAGTTTTTCTTCGTAATAAATTGTATAATTTATGATATGATAAAAATTATAACTTTCATCACTTCACTTCTTTGGATGAAAGTAGTAGCTACAATTATTGTAGTAAAGGAGAGAAAATGAATAATATTACTGTAAAAGAATTAATTAAATTAGCGATTATTACGGCGTTATATGTGACGATTACGATTTTTTTAGCACCAATAAGTTATGGAATAATACAAGTACGTTTTTCTGAAGCATTTAATCATTTGGTGCTTTATAATCGAAAATATCTCTATGCGGTAACATTAGGTGTTTGTTTATCTAACTTCTATCAATTTGGCATTGTGGATGTGATTGTTGGGGGAGGCGCTACATTTGTATTTTTATCACTTGCGCTTTTTATCACTAAGCATGTTAAGGAGATGTGGAAGAAGCAACTCATTACTTCCCTATTAATGGCAATCTCAATGTTCACAATTGCTTTGGAATTAAAAATTTTAGGTTTGGAATCGCATGGTTTTTGGTTGATATTTATTATGATGGCGTTAGGTGAGTTTGTGGCAATGATGGTAGGTTCTATCATTATTCGTAGCATGGATAAGATAATTGATTTTAAAAATTAATTGGAAATTTTGATAGACAGTAAAATAGCTTAATGATAAGATAACAAGGTAGGGATTTGTCGCGGAGATGGCGGAATTGGCAGACGCGCAAGACTAAGGATCTTGTGACCTACTTTGGTCGTGAGGGTTCAAGTCCCTTTCTCCGCATACTAAAAGTACTAAAACCATTGAGGTAATAGTACTTTTTTGTTTTTGTCCCAGAAATGTCCCATTTTATAATCGGTAATATTTTGTGGAAATTACTTTTTTCAAAAAATCGTCCACTTTCACTCACGTAAATTTTGGAGCTACTCTGCTTTGCTTAAGGTAGTCGCCCAAAAATTTTGGAGTTAATGGTGCTTTATTTTTTGCATACTACGTTGATGAATTAAATAACTACCTGTGTAGAAATCTTGCTTATTATTTATTCACGAATAGAAATTTGATAGTTGATTGAGTATAAAAATATTTTTAGGGGTAAAGTAAGCAATTTTAGCTTTGGGGCTCATCGGATAAACAGATGTAAGATTAGAAATAATCTAGCTTGAAATCGGCTTTAGATTTAGGATTATGTGCCATTATATTTCCTCAAGTCCGTCAAAAGCGTGAGTATCGCAAAACTAATAAAGGCAACGCTAATAATGGCAAAACTCATCAGGGGATTGGTGATTTTGACTACAGAAAAAGTGAATAATTCCTGCAAGAACGATGATGTTACCTCCCATATTATACATTGATAACAATACAGCACGATGTTGTTCGTTGCCACTTTCTGTAATTGATAAATTTTGCAGCTCAGAGAAAATATAAGTAGGTAAGTAGCTGTAACAAAGTCATGATTAAAAGCGAAGCGAATTTATTAGGAATGGCATATAGACCCAAAAAAGCACTTCCGATAATTAAAAATATCACTTGCCAAATCTGATTTTCCTGATAGCGTGCCAGCCACTCAAGTAGGCGTGGTGTGAGCAGTCCAATCACTTCTCCTGCTAAAAATATTAGCGTCATATATTTAACATCGAAATGAATCACAGTCAATTTCTCCACAAAAAAGAAATTAATCAGGATATCCGCCAAAGTCATCAGCGAACTCGCACTTGATAATAAGATGAATTGACGAGATTTCAAAATTAAAAAGTTGAAGCTCGGACGTTTTGCTTTAGCGTGATGTGCCGACACATCGGGGATAAATAAAGCAGCTAACAATGCAACGATCGTTGACAAAATGGTTAATACCAATAAACCATTAAGATGAACCGCATCATATAAAACGTAAAATAAACCTGTCGATACGATAAATCCGAGTGCTGAAAAATTCCCATTAATCGCCGAAATTTTCTTGTATTTTGCCTACTCAAATCCCTCATAAATCAAAGCTGAGATGGTACCTGAAGCAAAACAACTCGCAATTCCCTCGATTAATGGCTTCCAATACAAACCAGACCATGTGACTTGCAGGAAGAAAAAGTAATCTTGCTAAAATCATTAAGAACGTTGATAATAAAATTGATTTTTTATAGCCAATTTTGTCAGTAATCAATCCAAGAGGAACTTCTCCAAGGAGGATAACTGCCTGTAAAATGAGTTGTAATAAGAAAAATTGGTTGATGTCAATCCCGCGAGATGTTCGTAAATAAAAGGCAGAATAAGACTTGTAAAAAACGAAAGGAGCTAGGTGTGCGTTTCATGTAACAACTCCAATATCTTTGGTTTTGCGATACCTTCTATAATGTTCTATTTTTTAGGATAAGCTCATTTATTCAGAGCTAATTATATCATCTCTAATCTGTTAATATTTATCTCATGAAGAAAGTATATCACTTGATGTAATATAACTATCACACATTAATTAATAAACATGGTAGAATATATTTACTTTGTAAAAAGATTGGAGATTAAAATGAAAAAGAATCGTTTAGTTGCATGGATGGGTATTTTAGTGATTAGTTTTATCTTGATAGGTTGTGGTAAGAAAAAAGATGTATCTGATAATAGCTATGAAGAAATAAAAAAACAAGGCGTGATAAAAATTGGAACTGAAGGAACTTACTCACCATATTCATATCATAATGAGAAAGATAAATTAGTTGGTTATGATGTTGATGTCGCTCGTGCTGTTGCCAAAAAATTGGGGATAAAAGCAGAATTTGTCGAATCTCCATGGGATTCAATGTTATCGGCTTTTGATGCTGGTAAATCGGATGTTGTTTTTAATCAGGTCGGGATTACAAAAGAGCGTAAAGTCAAATACGATTATACCAAGCCATATACAGTTTCACATAGTGTACTCATTGTTAAAAAGGAAAATCAAGACATTAAAGATTTTGAAGATTTAAAAGGTAAAACAAGTGCTCAGACATTGACTAGTAATTATGGAACATTAGCAGAAAAATATGGTGCAACACTTGTCGGTACGGATGGTTTTAGTAAATCAATCGAGCTGGTAATTGAAGGACGTGCAGATGCAACTTTAAATGATGATGTGACGTTTTTAGATTATAAAAAACAAAAGCCTGATGCACCGATTAAAATCGTAGCAGAAAGCTCAGAAGAAACCAAAACGGCTGCGATTGTCAAAAAAGGTGATAAAGATTTAGTTAAAGCAATTGATCAAGCATTGATAGATTTAAAATCGGAAGGCAAATTAAAGGAAATTTCCAAAAAATATTTTGGAAAAGATATTTCGGAATAATCGTTTTTTAGAAAGAGAAAATAATGGATAAAACTATTGAAACTATTATGTCATCTATTCTTCCAATTCTAGTTGCAGGATTAAAAGTAACTATTCCTCTAACAATTATTTCGTTTATATTTGGTTTGATTATTGCTATTGTTACAGCGATAGCTAAGATTTCATCAATTAGATTATTAAATCTATTGTTTTCAGGATATGTTTGGATTTTTAGAGGAACACCCTTATTGGTTCAACTGTTCATTGTATTTTATGGATTACCTAAGGCAGGAATCGAGTTAAATGCATGGTCTGCGGCGATAACTACTTTTTCATTAAATACAGGTGCATATGCATCCGAATCAGTTAGAGCGTCTATTTTATCAATCCCTAAAGGACAATGGGAAGCCGCACAGTCAATTGGTATGAGTTATTGGATGAGTTTAAGACGAATTATTGCCCCTCAAGCTTTTAGAATTTGTTTACCTCCGTTGTCGAATACATTCATTAGTTTGGTTAAAGACACTTCTCTTGCCTCTTCAATCACCATGGTTGAAATGTTTATGGTAAGTCAAAGAATTGCAGCGAGAACATTTGATCCACTTTTGCTTTATTCGTTAGTTGCTGTTATATATCTATTATTGTGTACTGTATTGACTTATTTACAGGGGAAACTTGAAAAAACGAGTTCATCATATGTATAAAGCAGGTGTATATTGAGTATTAAATTAAAAAATATCCAAAAATCATTTAACAACCAACAAGTGCTTTCGGATATCAATTTAACAATTAACGATCATGAAACAACAGTTATTCTAGGACCGTCAGGGTCTGGAAAGTCAACTTTACTTAGAACAATTCATTTACTTGAAATACCGGATATGGGAGAATTTGAAATCAATCAGCAAAAAATTGATTTTGGTCATAAAATTACCAAGAAAGAAATCACTAATTTTAGAAGAATGACAGGAATGGTTTTCCAGAATTTTAATTTATTTCCACATTTAACTGCTTTGGAAAATGTGACAGAAGGGCTCATATACGTATTGAAGCAGCCTAAAGAAGCTGCTAATTCACAAGCTAAGCTATTATTAACAAAGGTTGGTTTAGCAGATAAAGAGAATGTTTATCCTTCTCGTTTATCTGGTGGAATGCAGCAACGTGTCGCAATTGCTCGTGCGTTAGCAATGCAGCCGGATTTTATCTTGCTGGATGAACCAACAAGCGCCTTAGATCCAGAGCTTGAAGCAGAGGTACTAAAAGTCATTGGGGATTTAACACAGGAGAAAAAATCATTACTTATCGTAACGCATAATTTAGCCTTTGCAAAAGAGATTGCTGATAGAATTATTTTTTTGGAAAATGGGGTCATCTCATTTGATGGCAGTCCGGATTTATTTTTTAATGGCAATTTCAAAAGAATTCAAGCGTTTATTTCAGCAATGCAATTTAACTAAATGTGTAAAAATTCAGTAATACTGATAGTTCGCAATCTTTTTTTAAATGTAATAATTGACAATAGGTTATAATTTTTGTAGAATGGTAATGTTGTATTTATGGACTTCGTGGTACAACCGCACATACCGAGTATTAAGTTCTTTACAGGCACTCGAGTGTGGCGAGTCTAACAATAATATAAGGAGGTGCCGTAATGAGCGCATATGCAATTATCAAAACTGGTGGAAAACAGGTCAAGGTTGAAGAAGGTCAAGCAATTTATGTTGAAAAATTAGATGTAGAAGCAGGAGCAACTGTAACTTTTGACGAAGTTGTTTTAGTTGGTGGAAAAACAACTAAGGTTGGAACACCTACTGTTTCAGGAGCAACTGTTGTTGGAACTGTTGAAAAACATGGAAAACAGAAAAAAGTTGTTACATTTAAATATAAACCTAAGAAACATTCTCACCGCAAGCAAGGTCATCGTCAGCCATATACTAAGGTTGTCATTAATTCAATTAACGCATAATTATGATTCAAGCAGTTTTTAGAAGAGATGCGGATAATTCTATCATTTCCTATGAAATCACAGGTCATGCAAAGAGTGGTTCTGAAGGTTATGACATTGTTTGTGCAGCCGTTTCTGTATTAGCGATTACGACTGAAAACGGAATTGACCAGCTTGTTGGCAAAACGCCGATTTCAAAAGTTGATTATGAAAATGGCGGTTATTTATACGTTAAAATTTCAAACGATATGAATCAAGAACAGTTAAATAAGGCGCAGTTGTTATTAGAAAATTTTTTATTAGGCTATGACACAATTGCCAAACAGTATCCAAAATATGTTATTAAAGCAATAGAAGTAAATAAAAATGGAGGTGCCTAATGCTTAAGTTAGATTTACAATTATTTGCCCATAAAAAAGGTGGCGGTTCAACATCTAATGGTCGTGACTCAGAAAGTAAACGTTTAGGAGCTAAACGTGCTGATGGTCAAACTGTTAATGCGGGAACAATTCTTTACCGTCAACGTGGAACTAAAATTTTTCCAGGAACTAATGTTAGACGTGGTGGGGATGACACTTTGTTTGCGACTGCTACAGGTGTTGTTAAATTTGAACGTCTTGGACGTAGTAAAAAACAAGTTTCAGTTTACCCGATTGGGTAAATTTACAAATTATTTACAAAAACCTCCTGTTTGTTGACAAACAGGAGGTTTTTGTAAAGCCAAGCAATTTCTTGACAAGATAAAGTAAAACTAAAAAAGGGTAATGAAGGATCAATTATGGTGTAATAACCCAAATATTTTTTGAAAAATAATGAAAAAGCCAACCAACTAGAAAAAATTTAGTCAGGTCAGCTTCTTTTTTTGATTTCAAAATGACTCTTGGTTTAAACTCTTAGGCTTCGTGATTCACAGGGGCAAAGAGTGCCGACTAGTCAATGCATAAGGGAAAGTACCAAGGCACATCGCCACCAGCTTTTCCGTAAGCCACTAAAAATACCATAGGAAAACGATAAATTTTTGAACATTGGCAAGCAATGCCATCAGTTCCTAATTACTATATCGTTAAACGCCGAGTTTCACCTTCTTGAAGTTACTGATTAATTGGAAATAAAACCATTGGAATGATAATTGGTTCTCGTTCAGTTTGCTCATATAAGAAAGGCATCAAAGCGTTAACCATTGAGTCTTTGAGCTTTTGTTCATTAAACGTTTTAGAACGCATTGCTTCGCGAAGGGCATGGAATAAAATGCGCTGTCCTTCCTGGATTAAATCGGTAGATTCACGCATGTAGACAAAACCTCGACTTAAAATATCTGGACCGGCTAAAATCATTTTTGTTTCAGGATCAATGGTCGCTACAGCTAAAACAAGTCCTTCTTCAGATAATAAATGACGGTCTTTTAAGACAGCAGTTCCGATATCTCCGATACCTGAGCCATCAACATAGACATCTTGGGCATTAAAATGTCCAGCTATTCTAGCGGTGTCCTTGGTTAGAGCGAGCACGTCACCATTGCCTAAGATGAAGCAGTTTTCCTTTTTGACCCCTGTATCTACAGCAAGTCCGGCATGAATTTTTTGCATGCGGTATTCACCGTGAACTGGCATGAAGTATTTTGGTTTAATTAAACGAAGCATTAATTTTTGTTCTTCTTGCCCACCGTGTCCAGATGTATGAATATTGTTGATTTTACCATGGACAACCTCAGCCCCAGCTTCAGATAAAAGATTAATTAATTGGTTGACGCTGATTGTGTTGCCGGGAATTGGGGAGCTTGAAAAGACAACGGTATCTCCCGGTTGAATACTAACATGACGGTGAGTGCCGTTAGCAATCCGTGACAAAGCAGCCATTGGTTCTCCCTGAGAGCCGGTACACATAATCATGACTTCGTCAGCAGGGTATTGATTAAGCTCACTTGGATCAATAATAGTGTCGTCAGGGACGTTGATATATCCTAATTCACGACCGTTAATAATCGCATTTTCCATTGAGCGACCGAAAACAATAATTTTTCGGCCCGTTTTCACCGCAGCATCACAAGCCTGTTGTAATCTAAAAATATTTGAAGCAAATGACGCAAAAATAATTCGTCCTTCAATTTTTTCAAATATCCTCATGATTGATGTACCGATAATTTTTTCTGACTTGGTAAATGTTGGAATTTCGGCATTTGTTGAATCAGATAATAGACATAGCACGCCGTCAGTGCCAAGCTGAGCCATTCGGTGCAAATCAGCTGGTTCGCCTACAGGTGTGAAGTCGAATTTGAAATCTCCTGTGCAAACAATCTTTCCTTGAGGTGTGGTGATGACAACACCCAGCGGTTCTGGAATACTATGTGTCGTTCGGAAAAATGAAACTGAAGTTTTTCTAAATTTCAAAACGGTATCTTCGTTAATTTCATGTAGCTTTGCATCGCGGAGTAAACCACGTTCATCTAATTTATTCTTAATTAAAGCGAGCGCTAAAGGTCCAGCATAAACAGGGATATTTGCAACTTGTAATAAAAATGGAATACCACCGATATGATCTTCGTGACCATGAGTAATAACGAGTGCTTTAATTTTTTGGATGTTTTGAACGATATATGAATAATCAGGAATAACGTAATCAATACCTAAAAGTTCGTCTTCTGGAAATTTAATACCAGCGTCAACGATGATAATCTCATCTTGAAATTGTATACCGTAAGTGTTTTTTCCAATTTCACCTAGCCCACCGATTGCAAAAACACCAACTTCGTTATTGTTTAAATTAACTCCCATTAGTAATTCACCAAGCTAAAATTAGCACTTTCTTTTTCGTACTCCAAGTGATTACCAGTTAATGCTTGAAGATATTCAATATTAAAATCACTGTTTTTTTCTATCCGATCACGTGCCTCAATCTCTGTATCTGACTCGATATATAAAGTTTGAGTTTGTTCACGTTTTGGATTTCTGCCTTTGTGGTTTTGGTAAAAAACTTTGTAAATCATGTATTTCTCCTTTAATTTTTAAAATTTGATGCCAGAAATTTATTAATCCTTTTCAACTAAGAATCAATTAGCTTATCAAACTATCTGTGCATCTTTAGAACTTTTCAACGTTCGATTTTTGCAATTAACACTATTTTATCATAAGATAGGATAAAATGAAATAAACGTCTTAGCGGAGATATTAAGTATAGATGATTGTAGATTAAAAATAGAATATTTTATAAAGCTAAAGAGTTGTAAAAACAATAAGGAGGAAAAATGAAGATATTGGCAATGGATACCTCGTCTAATGCGCTGAGTGTTGCAATTGTTGAGGACAAAAATTTGCTCGCAGAAGAAACGCTAAATATCAAAAAAAATCACAGTATTGAATTGATGCCAACGATTGATTATTTAATGAAACAAATAAATCTAAAGCCAAATGATTTAGATAGAATTGTTGTTGCCATGGGTCCTGGTTCTTATACAGGATTACGAATTGCCGTAACAACAGCAAAAACTTTAGCTTATACATTAGGGATAGAATTGGTAGGTGTTTCTAGTTTACAAGTTCTTGCCGCAAATGCAAAAAATTTTGACGGTTTGATTATTCCGTTGATTGATGCGAGACGAAGAAATGTTTATGCAGGAGTATATCAGTGGCAAAAACAACGTCTGATTTCAATTCTTTCAGATAGGCATATTGCATTTGATAAACTAGTCAGCTATATCGCTGGCAAACGTTGTTATTTTACCGGTGAAGTTTCAAATTTTAGTGATGAAATAAAAAAAATTGCTGATGTAATCATTGAACCTAATTTAAAATTGAGGCTGCCTAGTGCTTATGAGTTGGCAATTATTGGTAGAAATCCGCCTCCTGTTGAGGTACATCAATTTGTACCGGATTATTTGAAACGAGTTGAAGCTGAAGAGAATTGGTTGATGACACATGAGGAAATTGATGATTGGGTTGAAAAAATTTAAGAAAGAAAGCTTAGAGCAATTGGACATTCCTTGTGAATTGATTGAAAAAAAGGAGCTTTCCTACTGTATTTGCAAAGCAAAAGTGAGGGATATCAAAGCTTTATTGGCGATTGAAAAAGATGTCTATCATGGGGATGCACCATGGACTTATAGTCATTTCTTTTCGGAAATTAGATTGAATAAGCATGCATTGTTTTTCGTTATTATTTTGCACGAAGAAGTGATTGCTTTCATGGGAGTCAGAGAGCAGAAAAATCAATTACATATTTCAAATTTAGCGGTAAAGCAGCAATTTCAACATCAAGGCTTTGGGCGCTCATTAATTGATTATGCAAAGTTTTTAGCTCGAAGGCTTGAATTAAGCGCATTGGTACTTGAGGTACGTGCTTCAAATAAATCCGCTCAGCTATTTTATCAAAAATTAGGATTTGTGCCGGCGAAGCTACTTAAAAATTATTATGTCGAGATTGACGAAGATGGAATTGAGATGATTTACTACCATGATTGAATATCAACAATCTACTTTTTTTGAATCTCCCAAAGTGGTTGCTAAGGAAATTTTTAATTTATTGACTAAAAGTTATGGCGAAAGTCCATGGACAATTAACACAATTATCCTTGATTTAATGCAAAGAAATAGATTATTTATTGCGGCATTTGATAATGATGAGCTGATTGGTTTTTTGAGTGCGATTGTCATTAATCCAGAGGTTGAGATAACAAATATTGCTGTATTACCAAAATATAGAAGACAAGGTGTCGGTGAAAAATTACTTTGCTTGCTGAAAGAAGATGTAGAAATCGTCTGGCTTGAGGTGCGTGAAAGTAATACAAATGCGCGTAAATTATATCAAAAAGTTGATTTTTATGAAACTGGTCGCAGGAAAGGTTATTATCAACAACCAAAAGAAGATGCTATTTTAATGGAATGGAGAAAAAATGTACATTTTAGCGATTGAAACAAGCTGTGATGAAACTAGTGTTGCTGTTTTGGAAAATGCAGCAGATTTGAAAAGTAATGTGATTGCTTCTCAAATCAAGAGTCATCAAAGATTTGGCGGCATTGTCCCTGAGGTAGCAAGTCGTCATCATGTTGAACAAATTACGATTTGTTTTGAAGAAGCAATCAAGCAAAGCGGGATTTCAGTCAATGAAATTTCAGCGGTAGCAGTTACTTACGGACCAGGCTTGGTTGGGGCACTACTTGTCGGTGTGGCTGCTGCCAAAGCATTTGCTTGGGCAAATAATCTATCATTAATTCCAGTTAATCATATGTCTGGACATATCTATGCTGCACGGTTAGTTGAAGAATTGACTTTTCCGCTAATTGCCTTATTGGTGAGTGGCGGTCATACTGAGTTGGTTTATATGTCAGAGGACGGCAGTTACGAGTTGATTGGTGAAACGCGAGATGATGCAGCTGGCGAAGCATATGATAAAGTTGGTCGTGTGATGGGACTTTCATATCCTTCAGGAAAAGAGATTGATGAGCTTAGTGTTGAAGGAAGTGATATTTTCAATTTTCCACGGGCAATGATTAAGGAAGAAAATCTAGATTTCAGTTTTAGCGGCCTAAAAAGTGCTTTTATTAATACGGTACATAATGCGGAGCAACGCGGGGAAGAATTATCTATAGCTGACTTGTCAGCGAGCTTTCAAGCTGCGGTAATTGAGGTTTTGGTGGCTAAGACCTTGAAAGCATTAAAGCTATATCCTGTAAAAACACTGATTGTAGCAGGTGGTGTTGCAGCTAATCAAGGTTTACGTCAGGCATTGAAGCAGGCAACGGCAGATATGGATATCAAGCTTATTTTTCCACCAGTAAAGCTTTGTGGAGATAATGCTGGAATGATTGCAGCGGCAGCATATGTTGCATATTCAAAGGGTGTTTCTGCTGATTTATCGTTGAATGCTGTTCCAAATTTGGAACTGTGATTGATTAACCGAAAAAATTTTTTCTAAATGCTTTACTATTTTTTTAAATTTAGGTAGAATATTTTAGGAAATGTCGCCGGCTTAGCTCAGTTGGTAGAGCAACGCACTCGTAACGCGTAGGTCACAGGTTCAAATCCTGCAGCCGGCATGCTAAAAAGTACTAAAACCATTGAGGTAATAGCGCTTTTTTGTTTTTATCCCAGAAATGTCTCATTTTTTATATGTTCTCTAAAATATTTCTAAAATCTAACTTTTTTAAGCTTGATTTAAGGCTTCCGATTTACAATGGTCTTATCCCAATAGATAATCTTTTTCATCAACTCCTTTCCGCCAGAAATGGCGGTTTCTTTTTGTTCTGAGGCCGGTTTGTTCAAATTCCGGTCTTTTTTTATTCAAAAAATAT
>JAISYB010000069.1 GCA_031270215.1 Streptococcaceae bacterium
GCTGTTCGAGAATGAGTCCAACAGTTTTACTATTTTTTCCGCCACCTGCAGCTGGATTGATGATGATATGATATTGGTTCATAAATACTCCATTAATTGATTTAAGTTAAGTTTAATTATAGCACGGTTTGTCTGGATTGTAGCTGATAAGACTTATTTTTACTACAGTTAATTAAGCCTAAAACGGTTGACATCAATAACTCTTTTAAAACAAATAACAGGTAGGAACTTTTCTAGGTTTTCTGCCTGTTTTTGTTTATTCACAAAACACGTCCGTTTCAATCGTTAGCTTTAGCTAGTGGTAGAATATCACGTTATCAATTTTCTCTATTTTACAGTTGCCTTGGTAAGTGAGATACTAGTATTATATTGTCTTAGAAGTGACAAGCAAATAAATAATGAAAATGGAGGACATATGGCAAATTTATCAAATGAATTTTTAGCAGAGCTGACGGAGATTAGGCATTACATTCATCAGCACCCTGAGTTATCCAGTGAGGAATACCAGACGACCGCTTTTATCAAGGAAAAGCTAACAGGTTGGGGAATTGATGTCATTGACACGCCACTTAAGACTGGTGTGATTGCAGAAATTGGAAACAAAAGCAAGGGTAAAACGATTGCCCTACGTGCAGATATTGATGCATTACCAATCTTGGAAAAGACTGGCTTAGACTTTGCGTCGGAGAATTTAGGTGTGATGCATGCTTGTGGTCATGATTTTCATCAGACGAGTTTACTGGGTGCAGCTAAGATTTTAAAAGACAATGAAGAGCATCTCAACGGTAGGATTCGTCTTATATTTCAACCGGCAGAAGAAAATCACCGTGGCGCAAGAGAGGTTGTTGCGGCAGGTTATCTTAACGACATTCAAGCAATCATCGGCTATCACAATCACCCAGGGTTAAAGCCTGGCGAGATTGGGCTAAAAAGTGGTGGAATAATGGCAGCGGTTGATCATTTTAAGGTTGATATTATTGGGCGCGGGACACATGCTGCTAATCCGCAGCTTGGTGTAGATGTCTTAGTAATTACCTCGCAGATTGTCGTTCAGCTTCAAAGTATTGTCGCTAGAAATATTGCGCCACAAGACAGTGTAGTTGTCAGCGTGACGCATATCAAGGGAGGTAATACGTGGAATGTCTTACCTGATACGAGCTTTTTTGAAGGCACAATTCGTAGCTTTTCAAACGAAGATCGGAGATACGCTAAGGCACGTTTTGCGGAAATCATTAACCATACCGCAGCAGCGTACGGGGCAACCGCTAAAATTACTTGGCTAGACGGCCCGCCTGTGACAGATAATGATTCAACCTTAACGCCGCTTGTTTTTGAAAATTCCAAGCAATTTGCTAAAGTTTTTACACCAATTTCATCTAATGCAGGTGAAGATTTTGCCGATTATCAGCAGGTCACCCCCGGAGTTTTTGCCTTTATCGGAAGTAATGGTGATGCAGATGCCGCAGGTTGGCATCATAGTGATTTTCTAGTTAAGGACGAAGGTTTAGCGACCGCTGTTAATTACTATGTGGAAAACAGTTACCTGTTACTCAAATACTTTAATGATGGAGAAAAACTATGATAAAACATAAAATTAGCCAAGAGCTTGAAATTGCAAGAGATGGTCGTTTTGTTCGTCAAACTAATCAATTTGCTGCAAGGTTTGGTGTGGGAATTGATAAGCTGCCGATTGAAGCAGGGAAGTACCGCCTACTTTGGTCGCCAGTTTGCCCTTGGGCACATCGCGCTGTAATTGTTCGCAAGGTATTGGGCTTAGAGGATGTGATTAGCTTGGGAACAGCTGACCCTATTCGCCCGAAGCTAGACCATGTTGATTGGGCATTTACGCTAGATGAGGGAAACGTTGATCCGGTACTTGGGATTCATTATATCGGTGAGGTTTATTTAAATGCTGACCCAAATTATTCAAAACGCCCGACTGTACCGGCATTAGTTGATATTAAAAGCAAAAAGGTCGTTGAAAATGACTATCATAATCTGACCTATTACTTGGCAAGAGATTGGAAGAAATTTCATAAGCCTAGCGCACCGGATTTGTTTCCGGAAGCTCTGGAGGGAGATATTCGGGCATTAAATGACATCATATTTCATGATATTAATAATGGTGTTTATAAAGCAGGATTTGCCAAAAGCCAAGAAGCGTATGAAAAAGCTTATGATTTAGTTTTTGAACGTTTGGATTGGTTAGAGGCGCGTCTGAGGCAACAGCGATATTTGCACGGTAGTCAATTGACAGATAGTGACGTTAGACTTTATACAACGCTGGCCCGCTTTGATGTGGCGTATTACGGGGCATTTAACGTTAATAAAAAACGCTTGATTGATTATCCAAATCTTTGGGGATATGCACGAGATTTATATCAGACTTATGGATTTGGCGATACGACAGATTTTACAGCAATTAAAAAGCATTATTTCCTATCTGCACATATCCTTGGTAAAGAAGAACATCACAAGATTTTACCTAAGGGGCCGGATACATCTATTTGGACTATCCCGACTAATCGTGCCGAGCAATTTGGTTAGGAAGGTAGCAAATGAGAAAAAATTTAAAATTTATAACGACAGACGAACAAATTGATTATGAAGATGTCAAGATATTGCTTCATAGCTATGAGCTGACGGATTTGCCGGTGGATAAGATTAAGCTAGCCTTTCAAAACAGTCGCTACAAGGTGTTTATCGTAGATGAAAATAATCGTGTGCTTGGCTGTGGTCGTGCGTTATCTGATGGGGTGGCTCATGCCGAGATTTATAATATTGCTCTGAATGAAAAACTGCACCACCAAGGGCTTGGAGGAAAAATGATACAAAATCTGCTGAAGCAGGCTGAGGGTCAAATTGTTACGCTTTATACAGCACCATGGACGACTACTTGGTACGAAAGTCAAGGCTTTAAGCCGTTAAAGACAGCAATGGTGCGCTTTAGGGAACATGAGCTTGACTGGATGGTGGAGAATCAATTTATTTAACTAAATTAAGCAAAAGTCGCTCATCGTTATAGATATGTCGTCGGTAACTTGAAAATCGACAGATAGTAGCAGAGATTATGGTACGCTTCCGTCGATAGGCATTGAAATATTTTTATGATTTTGTGGACTACTCACCGATTTTGGTGGGTAGTTTTTGTCGTGTATCGTTTGACTAGCCACAAGTCTGCCCCTTTTTTACACAGCAAAGACTATCAAATGCCACCAGAGTCATGACGTGTAATTTCCGCTGAAAACATCTGGTGTTGTAATACTTGATTGGTTCGTAATTGCTCGTTGCGACGATTGAATCTGTGACCACAGTAATTTTTTCTCTTAATCATTCTCCAAAAAGCTTTTATCGCTTTATTGTCAATACATTTACCAATGCGGGACATTCTGTGTCATACTGCTTTTTTGGCAGCTTGCGAAGATCTAATTTTCCTTGTAAATATCTCTCAACCGTTGTTCTTTCGTTGACTTCATATAACCAATAGGGATTTAATTATTTCGATATCCTAGATATACCAATTCAAATATAAAATAAAAGTTTATTTTATTTCATGTTATTAGTCTATACTGTAAAATAAAACGTTATAATATTAAATATTACAAATTATTTATAAGGTTATCGTTTAACATAAAGGAGGAATCATGAAAAAAATTTATTGTTTGATTGCTTTTATTTGTCTATTGCTATTAACCAGCTGTGGGTGGATATGAAGGCTGATGGGGCAATTCAATACAAGGAATATGCGCTAGATTTGAAAAAGGTAGGGACAAAATTCAAAGCTATTGGCGCAAGCGCTAAGACAAGTACCATGAAAAAATTATTAACAGAAGAAGATCAAGAAATTTATGCGACCTATGGAAGCTTAGGCAAACAAATCTATGACGTAGGTTACAAGCTTTACTACGGTAAAAAAGAAGAAGCGCAAGAAATCTATGATGAAATTTTAAAAACAGAAGAAGCATTAAAGGAGTAATGAATGAAAAAGAAATTATGGAAGCAATGCCTGATAACTTCGGTCGTTTTGTTACAGTTGAGTTCATACATACCGTGGCTGTCTATTTCAGCCCTAGCAGAGGATATACAATCAGAAAAGTCTACCGGCAGTAGCCAACCGATTGAGGCAAAAGATAGGGTGACCCAAGCAGATTTACCCGAAGAGATAAAAGAGAAACTAAGCGCACCTCAAACGGTCGAAAGCTCAAAAAAGATGATGAACGAACAATAGATGCAACAATACTGGAACAATTTCCAAAAACCACTGAGGATACGGTTGAAATCATTACTCAGTCAGAAGAAAGATCGGGTAAACTGGAAGTTGTTGAAGAACGCTCAGAATTTTCGAAAACATTTCAAAATGATGTCACGGGTGAAGGAGAAACCATTCTGTTTACCTATCCCATTCATGAACAAGATAGCTCTGGGAGATGGCAAGCGATTAAAACAAAAACAAAAGAGCGAGCTAGCGTTGTCGAGCTATCTGACGACACTCAAACCATTGTGCCAAAGAGATTGAATGAGGAAAATCCGCTGATATCCAGTGATGAAACGTCCGAAGTGAGTTTATCTATTCCAAATGAAACCCTAACGGTTGAAGCGATTAATGATGAAAAAGTATTGCTTGCAAATTCGGATAAAACCACTGTTTCAGAAGTGGTTAAAGAAAAACAAGCGACCGCCTTTAGTCAGTATATTGATGAAACGAGCGCTCAGACGGCCGTTTCGTATCAGTTGAATTTAAATGCTCACGAACAAGCGACACTTTCTGATAATAAAAGTGAAATAATCATTTGGAAAGCAGATGAAATCAAAGCCGTTTTATCTGCACCGATGCTTGAAAGCCTTGAAGGCAATCTCATGTTTATTCGGAATCCGAAGAAAAATGCGGGAAAAGCATACAGCCCGGCTGAACTTTCAAAAGCAGATAAAATCCGTTTGGACTCGCACCCGATGGGACGATGACACTCTATACGTATAATGCGTTGGACTTGGTGGATATGATGCAATTGTCTACAGGCGATATTGAGCAATACCGCTACGATGCTAATGGCAATGTGACGAAAAAGATTGATCCAATGGGGAACGAAACCACATATACGTATACTGCGACCAATCAGATTAAACAAGTCATCGATGCCTTAGGCAATGTTTCCTCGTTTACGTATGATGAGAATGGCAATGTTTTCACGTTTACAGATGGTTTGAAGCGAGAAATCCGTTATCAATACAATGAACTGAATCAATTGGTGAAGGAAACAACTTCAATGGGTGTGGTGACACAGTATCGCTACGATAAAGCCGGTCACCTGATTCGGATGGAAGACAGCACAGGACAGTCTGAAGGTTACACGTATGACACAATTGACAATCTGACTTCTGTTACGGATAGCCTTGGGCGAAAAGAATTGTATGCCTATAATCCATATGGCGAATTAATCAGCGAGACGGATATTGCCGGCAATCAGACACAGTATAGCTATGACGTGTTGGGTAACGTAACCGAATTGATTGCGCCTAATGATGCGCACACGACCTATACCTATGATGGCAATAGTCAACTGCTTAAGACCACTGACCCATTGGATTTTGCGACGACATTTGCATATGATAAAAATGGACAGGTAATAAGGACGACCGATGCGACAGGAGCTGTGACCAAACAAACCTATACCGCAAGAAACCAGCTTGCGACTCAAACAGATGCCAGCGGGCATACCGTGAAGCTGTCCTATGACGGAAATGGGAACCAAACAACCCTAAGTGATGCCAAAGGGAAACAGACCATATTTGCCTATGATGCGGTCAATCGACTGACCAGTACCGCAAACCGTTTAGGTAAAGTGACTCGGTATACGTATGACGTACAAGACAATTTGACGACAATCACAGACGCTAACAACGGGACGACCACATTCGAATATTCACCTGTCGGTGAGCTGGAGAAACAAATCAGCGCCAATGGGAAAACGGAAGCCTACAGTTACCGATTGGACGGACAATTGGAAGAAACAACCAAAGCCAGTGGAGAAACCATCAGTTATCGCTACGATGAATTGAATCGCTTGATTGGGAAACAATTAAACAATGAAGATTTTGTCTATGCCTATGATGAAAATAATCAATTGGTTCAAGCCGATGTTTCCACTAGCTTTGATTTAAGTGAGATTGAAAGTGATGCGTTAAAAGAGAAGCTGCCAAGCAGTCATACCTTGACGTTTGAACGCAATCAATACGGGGATATTCTTCGTGCGACGACCAATGAGTAGGAAACGGTGAGCTATGCTTACGACACATTTGGCAGACGGATGGCAATCACGTATCCGAATGGGACGGAGCTTCACTATGAATACGATAAGAAGAATCAGTTAACGGAAATCATTGACGGCGACACCATCACAACCTATCGTTATGATGGTGTCGGGCAAGTACAGGAAATCGTGTATGGGGACGCAACGAAATCCAGCTATACGTACTTACCAACAGGTGAAATTTCCGAAAGTGTGACTTATCAAGCCAATGGGAAGGTCGCATCCAAACAGGTCTATGCATATGATGAAAACGGGAATATCATCAAGGAAGAATTGACGTATCCGAAATTCAAACTGACAAAGACCTATGCCTATGATGACGAAGACCAATTGATTCAAGTGACTGAAAAAGAGAAGAACACCACGCGTGTGACGACCTATTTTTATGACAATGTTGGCAATCGAATTGCCAGTGAGTTGACGGTCAATGGAAAATCCAAGGGCTATACAGAGTGGCAACAAAACGCAGACAATGAGTTGTTGTCCATTACAGGTGAACAAGGAGCGACCTATACGTATGATGCCAATGGCACGTCAGCAAGAAAACACGTGTCACAGGGGAAGTTATTACTTATCTCTATGATGCCGAGGGTCGTGTGATTCAGGAAACCTCCAACTTTGGCACACAGATTGGCTATTATTATGACGCCTTAGGCAATCGTGTGAGCAAGGCGATTGGAAAAGAGACTAATCGGAAGTTAAAAACAGACTTAATGGAATGGATGAAGGGAGTTGATCGCGAAGCACAATTGCGTTTGGCACCGGAAGACATTACACTGGCAGAAGCATTACAGGCGAAAAGAGCACTGAAATGCCTACCAAACAAAGATCGAACATGGTTGATTGACCATACGAAGAATCGACGAGAGGAAGAGAATGAAACACAGAAGAAAGCTCTTCCGGCAAATACGGCGCTCGAAATGATTCAGTATATGAATGACTATACGCAGGAATATGTGAGTCCGCTGCAACAAACGACCTCCAATTATCAAGGATATAAGAAGAAAACAACAGAGGCGACCTTGTTCTATGACCAACGAGGCACCGCAGTTGGGGATGATTTGGATACCTATCATCAGGACGGTTTAGGCAGTGTAATCACACAAACGAGTAAAGAAAATGGTACACTATACTCAAGTAATCTCTATGAAAGCTTTGGACGAAGCGAGCGACCAATTTTCGAGCAGGCAGGTTATCGAAGTCAGTATCATGAGAATTGGAAGCAGCAGCATCTGCGTGCCAGAGAATATGATACGACAACGGGACGCTTCCAGCAGTTGGATACAGTCGTTGGACAAACCGATAATCCATTGACACAGCATAAATATCTCTATGCGAATAATAATCCAATGAAGTATCGAGATGATGCAGGGCGTGCCAGCTGGTTATCGAAAGCTTGTAATGTGGCAAAAAATACCGTAAAGAAGGTAACCAATGTCGTCAATAAATCCGTGGTTCAGCCTGCTGTAAAGGTAGCTAAAAAAACGATAAATACAGTAGCGAAGACCGTTGAACCAGTTGTTAATTTAGCAAAGTATGTGAAGAAGGTCAGCATTGACTATACGCAGAAGCGCGCAGTAGCACAAGTGAAGAAGCAGTGTGATAGTGCAGGCACATTGAAAACGGACACTCAACGAATCAAAGCCGCCTTAGAGATACAATTTGGAAAACCTGTAGGTGGATATTATACTATAAATGGTGTTAAAGTACCTGAATCTCAAATGATGAGTTGGGTAAATAGTGGTAAAATAGGCGGTTCCACTCCTATCTGGATAAAACAACTATTCAAAGGAAGTTATAGTGATGAAACTTCTGTTTTTGGGACTTTGATGGAAATATTGGTAGGCGGTATTCCAGTTATCGGCGATATTGGCGATATTCGTGACATGGTTCATGGTTTTCAAACAGGTAATTGGTGGGAAGTCGCGGCCTCTGGATTAGGATTTATTCCATTCTTTGGTGGCTTGGCAAAAAAGGGTGCGCAAGCTGCGGTTAAAGAAAGTGTTCAGAGCGCTGCTAAAGAAACCGCTCAGAATACAGGAAAAAACATTGCTAGAGAAATTTTAATTGATTCGACGCAGATTCAAAAGAAGTTTAAACATGCGGAAGACTTCGGAATTTCAGGTAATTTTAATAAACAAAATGCATTAGAATTTGAAAAAGCTATTAAAAACCATGTTAATAGTTCATCAACATCTGTTATTGGCGGAACTTATAGAGGTCAGTCAGTAACTCATTATCTGGATAAAACAACTGGATTAAATGTTTTGAAAGATTCATCAGGTAATTTTTTATCAGGATGGAAGCTGAATTCAGAACAATTGAAAAATGTTATTGAAAGAGGGAGTTTGTGATGGTTAGTATTAATTTAAATGATTATGCTGCTCTTATGAAGAAATTGGTAGACGAAGAGATTTCTATTAAGAAATTTGAAGCAATTTTTTTAGATTTTTTCTTACATAAAGAAAATAAACTAACATCTAAAGAATATGAAATTGTAAACGACCTATTTTATGCGGTTGAAGATTTTGTAGATGAAGAATTTATTAAAGAACACGGTCTTTCTGGTACGGATATTGATGGACGAACACTCAGAATAATTGTCTTTAGAATATTGCAGAACTTAAAAAATATAGAATGAAATATGATAAAAATGCGAATACGATTGAGAAAGTATTGATGCATCTAAAATTCAAGCTGACAAAAAGACGAGAAGCTGAATTTCATTGACTATACGCAGAAGCGCGCAGTAGCACGATTAAAGAAAGTGTTCAGAGCGCTGCCAAAGAGAGTAGCCAAAATGGAGCCAAGAAAGCCAGTGGGGCTAACCTTAATAAATTAAGTCCTAAAGACATTAATAATATATCATTAGATGAGTTAAGAAATAGTACACCGAAAGATTGGCAATTTTTTGAAAATAATGGACGAGTTCACATAAAAGATGCAAATGGTAATTTTAGAGTTCGTATTGATCCACCTGATAAAGTCACTAATTATGAACATATGCATATTTTTGATGAGAATAAAAACCCATTGGATATAAAAGGGAATATTGTTGATAAAAAAAGCCCTGATGGACATATTCCTTGGACTAATAAATAATTTTGGAGGTATATTATGGATATTAAATTATTGCAAAATGAGATTGATAATACTGAGTATTGGGATATGTCAATATTGGATATTCAAACACGGTATTTTGGCGATGAGGTATATATCTTTATAGAAAATAATGAGAAAACTTGTTGGAAAATTAGCTTTATTTCTTGTTATAAAGTTAGTTATGAGACAGATGCTAATTGGAGAACCATAGATAACGTAAAAGAAATGAGAGGAGGTCAACTGGGGTATGATGGACAAGATATTTCTTTAAAAAAATATGAAGAGAATGAAAATTTTGTACAGTGTTCCCTTGACTTGACAATTATGCTAATGAACATAGTTTGTAAAAACATTCTTGTGGAAGAATTAAGCATGAAAGACAATCTGTTCTTTTGGCAAGACAAGTAAAAAGAAAAAAGGCACTTTACTATCTGATTGGCACCGGATAGTAAAGCCTTGACTAGTAAGCTGTAACTCACTAATCAAGTTGCCAATAGTTAACAAAAGCTAGCTGTATTTAGTGTATAGACATTCAAGAAGATTTTTTCTAATTTTAGGGGTGGTATCGTCAAGGAATTACAAGTTCCGTCAAAAGATTTGATTCTCCAAACGCTTCTAGCAGGTGCAGTACGAGCCAGCAGTTCCGGAAGCTCTTCCAGCACAATTTCTGCCTCTATGGTAGGTGGACAAGTCGTTTAGTATGGCAATCGGACGTACAATCTGAATGATTCCTACTAATATAAAAATGGCTAAAGACAATTACTTGAAAAGAAATGGATTTGATGCCCATAAAGTAAAAGCAGATGATTTAGGAACAAATAAAAATCTTGCTCAATATGACATTTATATTGATAAAGATACTGGACAATTGTGGGTATATAGGAAAGGTGGAAAAGGCGAAGGAATTCCTGTCCCTAAAATTACAGGAATTGTTTTCATTTAATCTCCTATTAATTAGACGGTAAAGAATAGAAAATAGGGACTATTTGCTCTCTAGGTTCATTCCTTTATTTAGCGTCTTCTGATCTGCTCACTTCTTTGTATAATATTTCTTAAGAATATTTCTCTATACGAATGTCTTTTTGTGTTGTAAACTAAAGGAAATAAAGTAAATGAGGTGAGTGTTTTGTTCGATTTAGAAAATATTCAATCATTGAATGATTTGGAGCTAATTGTTTATCAATATGTGATTGAACATTTGAATCAGCTTCCTAAATTGACCATTCGAGAACTTTCCGCCAACTGTCATGTATCAACATCAACAATTTTGAGATTTTGTACAAAAATGGGCTTTGAAGGTTTTTCGGAATTAAAATTTGCTATAAAAAAAGAACACGATGAATCGAGTGTTTTTGAAGATTACTATGACTCTGCAGTGCATGTCGATTCCTTTTTGAAAAAAATTAATCGTGAAACCTATCAAAAAGCGTTCAAGCCAGCAGTCGAATTAATGCTGAAAGCTGAACATATCGTGTTCATCGGACTAGGTACAAGCGGGGTTTTAGGCGGGTATGGCAGTCGTTATTTTGTAAATATTGGCATCAATGCTTACAGTGTCAATGACCCGTTTACACCAATTCCTCCAAGAGGGTTTGACAATACCCTAGTTGTCGCTTTATCAGTTTCTGGTGAAACATCAGAAATTATTAAAATGATTTTGGGCTTTAAAAAATCCAACGCTAAAATTTTAAGCATTACTAATGATGAACATTCGACAGTTGCGCGCTTAGCTGACTACAATATTTCTTACTACATGCCGCAGGAAAAAGCAGCTTATGCAGAACCCTATATCAATTTGACTACTCAAATCCCTGTCGTTGCACTAATTGAGCTATTGGCTCATCAAGCAGCAAATCAGCTTTCGGGTAAGAGTACTGATTGATGTTCACTAAAAAATGAAAGAACATTCTGATTTTACGAAGAAATTTTTAGACATTTATAAAACTAAAGAAGACTTAACCTGTCCATTACAACATAGGTTAAGCTTTCTTTGTTTTTTTCAACGGAACATGTTTCTCAAACGGGTAAAGCTATTCTTTTTTGCAACCAAATCTCTTATAGTTAACTTGCAAGCGTATTTACCGTTTTTGATAGTCCTTATCTTTTACAATGAATACATGCACTTGGAACTTATTATTTTGTTGCACTAAATTTTACGAGGAGATGATTAGAAATGAATGAATGGATTAATAAAAAAATCCTGCCACCCGTACTAAAGTTTGTTAACACAAAGCCAATCACTGCTTTAAGAAATGGTATGCTGTACACGATGCCGTTTACTATCGTTGGCTCTATTTTTTTGTTGCTTGCCAATATTCCTTATGAGCCTGCAGCTAACTGGGTCACTGATTCTGGACTAGGCGTTTATTTCAACCAAGCCTATGGTGCTTCATTTGCTATTATGGCGGTTTTTGCTGTTATGGGTATTGCCTATTCCTATGTTAAAGCAGAAGGCTTCGAAGGTCTGCCTGCTGGTATGATCGGTCTGGTCATCTTCATTATGTTTATGGCAGCTGAAATAACAGATGTAGAAAGCGGCATAACAGTTGGAAATATCATCAATAAAGACTGGACTGGCGGAAAAGGAATGATTACAGCTATTCTGGTTGGTCTAGTTGTTGGTTGGGTCTACAGCTGGTTTCTGCGTCACGATATTCGTATTAAATTACCAGAACAGGTACCTGAAAACGTAGCAAACTCATTTACCGCATTGATTCCTGCTGCTGTCTTAATCACTGGTGCAATGTTTGTTTACATTTTCTTTGATAAAGTCTTCAGCACGACATTCTTTGACTTTATTTATGACGTATTGCAATCACCATTGCAAGGTGTAACAGATACTTTGGGCGGCGCATTAATCATTGGCTTCTTGGTTCCGTTCTTCTGGTTCTTTGGGGTTCATGGTTCAACAATTGTCGGCGGTATTATGGAGCCAATTCTTCAAGCCAACTCATTGGATAATACTGAAATACTAAAAGCAGGTAAAGCTCTAACGATTGAAAACGGCGGTCATATTGTGACAAAACAATTTATGGATCAATTCCAAACGGTAACAGGAGCGGGTATGACGATCGGCTTGGTCGTATTTATGGTCTTCTTTGCCAAATCTGCTCAGTTTAAACAATTAGGTCGTTTGTCTATTGCTCCGGCAATCTTTGGTATTAATGAACCTATTAGTTTTGCAACACCGATCGTTATGAACCCAATTATGGTGATTCCATTTATTTTGACCCCCGTTGTCTCTTCAATTATTACTTACTTTGCACTCTATACTGGCTTAGTGCCACTCTTTACCGCCGTTCAGGTTCCTTGGACGACACCAGCTATTCTTTCCGGTCTATTAGTCGGAGGCTGGCGTACGGCACTCCTGCAAGCCTTCGTATTGGTTCTTGGCTTCTTCATTTATCTGCCATTTGCTAGAAAAATGGATGCAATCAATTATGCGCAAGAAACAAATCAACCAATTGAAGAAGAAGTATTGGAAAAAATTGAAGCACAATAAAGCGGACTGAGTGTAATGCTTTGCGACGAGGATCGCAATGAAATCCTTCAATTCTTAATGTCTTCGACATTTAGAAATTGATGAGAACGAAACGAAGTGAGAACCGTAGGAAAGCTTGCACGACCTTAAAGTTTTGTATCAAGAATCGAGTGAAACGAGACTCGTAGAGAAGGTGGGACAGCAGCGTTTAACGACGTAGAAAATTAGGAAATTGCGGGCATTTCATTCACCAATGTTCGGAAATTTATCTATTTTCTAGGCAAACTAAGTTGCCACTTTAGTGGCTTACGGAAAAGCTAGTGGCAACGTGCCTTAGCGGGTTTCCCTTAGGTGCTGACTAGTCGGCACTGCTTGTCTCCCGTGAATCACGAACATTAAACAGCAGGCAAAGAGTTTTTGTAAGCTCATATTTTATGTATATTAACGATTAAAGAGGACGATAACTATGTCAATTTTAAAAAAGAATTTTCTATGGGGCGGTGCAGTTGCTGCCCATCAGCTGGAAGGCGGCTGGAATCAAGGCGGAAAAGGAATCAGTGTTGCTGATGTCATGACGGCTGGTGCGCACGGTGTTCCTCGAAGAATCACTGACGGGATCCTTGACGGCGAGAACTATCCAAACCATGAAGCGATTGATTTTTACCATCGCTATAAAGAAGATATAAAACTGTTTTCCGAGTTAGGCTTAAAATGTTTTCGAACTTCTATTGCCTGGTCAAGGATTTTTCCAAAAGGTGACGAGACTCAGCCAAATGAAGAAGGACTAAAATTTTATGATGATTTGTTTGACGAATGCTTACGTTATGGCATCGAACCCGTTATTACCCTTTCTCATTTTGAAATGCCTTATCATCTAGTTACCGAATACGGCGGCTGGCGCAATCGCAAAATGATTGACTTTTTTGTAAGGTTTGCGGAAGTTTGTTTTGAACGTTACAAAGACAAGGTTGCTTATTGGATGACTTTTAACGAAATAAATAACCAAGCAAATTATGAAGAAGATTTTGCGCCTTTCACCAACTCAGGCATCAAATACACTGAAGAGGATAATCGAGAAGAGCTCATGTATCAAGCTGCTCACTATGAGCTTGTTGCCAGTGCAAAAGCTGTTCGGCTGGGACACAAAATCAATGCCGATTTTCAAATTGGCTGCATGATTGCCATGGTTCCAATCTATCCTTACTCTTGTGCTCCAAACGATATGATGGCTGCAGTCAGTGCAATGCAAAAACGCTACTGGTTTACAGATGTTCATGTACGAGGCTATTATCCAAGTGCGATTGAACGTTATCTGGATCGCAAAGACTATCATTTGGATATCACTGCTGCTGATTTAAATACGTTGGCCAGTGGTTGTGTCGACTATATTGGATTTAGCTATTACATGTCTTTTGCTATCAAAGATCATAATAAAGGACCGGCCTTTGATTATGATGAGTCAAAGGATCTAGTTGTAAATCCTTATGTTAAGGCATCAGATTGGGGCTGGCAAATTGATCCGCAGGGCTTACGTTATGCAATGAACTGGTTTAATGATCGTTACGAGCTGCCCCTATTTATTGTTGAAAACGGCTTTGGTGCTATTGATGAATTAACTGCCGAAAAGACGGTTGATGATCAATACCGAATCGATTATTTAAAAGCTCACATTGAAGTAATGAAGGAAGCTGTTGAATACGACGGCATTGATTTAATCGGGTACACTCCTTGGGGCTTTATTGACCTCGTTTCAGCCGGAACTGGTGAAATGAAGAAACGTTACGGCTTTATCTATGTTGACAAAGATAACAATGGACAAGGGACATTAAATCGTTTTAAGAAAAAATCATTTGATTGGTATCACGAAGTAATCAAAAGCAATGGTGAAATCCTTTAAATGGTTTTCAAGCGTTACTATCTTACTTCTTAAATAATATTTATCTTTAATATAAATCCGTTCAAAAAGAGAATATATTTCTCTAAAAGAAAAAACGAGCAGAATTTTCTAGTCGTTTATAAGTGTACAGTAATTTCAGCTGGGAAAGAAGGTGGGACAGCAGCGTTTAACGACGTAAAAAATTAGGAAATTGCGGGCATTTCATTCACCAATATTCGGAAATTTATCGCTTTACGGAAAAGCTAGTGGCAACGTGCCTTAGCCGCTTTCCCTTAGGTGCTGACTAGTCGGCACTGCTTGTCTCCCGTGAATCACGAACATTAAACTAGGTGCGACTTTTTGGTCAGCCTCTTATGAATGATAATTGAAAAATACGGTAGAGCTCACGTAGTTACCGTATTTTTTCTTGTTTTTTTGAATGTTTATCCGTAGAACTGTTTACTCTAAGAATAATCTTTTTAAAGTATTACTATTGTGCTCATAGGTATTATCAAATTGCCAAGCGGAATAGCCTAAGCTTAAAATTAGCGTACAAGAAATCGCAATTAACACTGTTTCAAATCGAATTCTTTGCTGATGTTTCTGATAAATACGGCTAATTCCCCAAGAAATCAATGCTACTAAACCGATACTAAAGACGACGTCAGCGATATAGTGTTCTTTACAGAATAAGGTTGAAAGCGAGATGAGCGTTGCGATTGTGCCAATTATCGCTAGAGAGATGTATTTGCTCTTGCGAGCCTTCTTGGTTTTGAAATCTTTCATGTTGAACAAAATCAAAAAGAATGGTAGCCAAGCATGGGCGTTGTGAAGGCTTGGTAGCCCATTTGAAGCAGCATCACCATCGTAGACGACCTGCAAGATTTTATCGAATACGCCAGTATGCGCCGAATATTGCGACGTATTCCATGCATGTGGAACATCATTTGGGAAAATTAAATAAATAATTGTTGAGATAATGAATAGCGTCATGATTGCAAAAATATATTTTTTTAATAAATCATTGCCGCCAATCCAATTGACAACAAATGGCATGACTACAATGACCACATAGGCTGAAAGATAGAAGATGACAAACCACGAGATGAGCGGTAATGCCTTATCAAGAGATGTAGCGAAATTCAGATGAGGGATATACTGAGTAAACCAGCGCGTACCGTCATACGTCAAGGTTTGACCATAATCAATCAATAAGCATGCTGCAATCGGCATTAGCAGATAAGTCCGCCAATAATGTGCTAAATCCTGATGTTGTCTTTTTCGGTAAAAATAAACAATGATTGTTGTGATAAGGGCTACTATAAGCGTAGTATTTTCGATAGTAAATAACAATACAAACTCCTCTCTCATCCATAATAGAAGGCGCAGCACTACAGGTTAATTATGTCAATGCTAAACAGGTGTGTTTTATCTTTCGTATTCTTAACGGACATAGTTTAACGCTACTTGCTTAAAGTTTTCTTAATTTGGATTAAATTATCAGAGAATTAGCTGTTATGCGCTGGAATTACTTGTTGTTGCAACAGAGCTAATGCAAATACTAGCTTTAGTGTGTTAGAATAGACAGGAATGGTCTGTTAAATTAATTTGTAGGCAAGGAGTGTAAATCGATGATTTTAATTACAGGTGCAAACGGACAGCTGGGAACAGAGCTGCGTTATCTTTTGGATGAGCGTAATCTTAAGTATGTAGCAACAGATGTCAATGAGTTAGATATTACAGATGAGGCGCAGGTCTTGGAACAGTTTAAGCAAATCAAGCCAACAATCGTTTTTCATTGTGCGGCTTATACAGCAGTAGATAAGGCTGAGGACGAGGGTAAGACGCTAGACTATCAGATTAATGTCACAGGGACTGAAAATATTGCTAAGGCAAGTGAAGCGCTCAAAGCAACGCTGGTCTATATCTCAACGGACTATGTTTTTGATGGGGCTAATCGAAATGGTGAGTACGCAACTGACGCTGAAACTAATCCGCAAAATGAATATGGAAGAACCAAGCGATTGGGAGAGGAAGCTGTTGAAAAATATGTTTCCAAGCATTATATCGTTAGAACGAGTTGGGTGTTTGGAAATTACGGACATAATT
>JAISYB010000111.1 GCA_031270215.1 Streptococcaceae bacterium
AACAAGATATTGATGATTTGTATTTTTTCTTTAAGCTCGCAATCCAATCCGTCATCATCGTCTTGTTGACCTGTAGCTTACTCATGTTTTTCCACCAAATCCCGGCTCTAATCGCTTTGGGATTATCGCTAATTGCAAGCATTTCTTTGGTGAAGTTCACCAAGTCGTTAATCAAGAAAATCAGAACAAGAACATCCTTAAATAAGGTGGGCTAGTGGTATCGCCGCTAACTCACTTTTTATTGATAAATTATTAAGTCAGTAAAAAAATCATAACCACCTTTAAGAAGGTAGCTATGATTACTTTTTTAATCTTTGGTTTAAATTTTTGACCCTTTTTACTACGTCACTGTTCGAGCATTTTACTTCAATGCGGTCAAATTTGCACCATTAGTTTCGTCAATCCCTGGCGCAATACCCATCTCAGCCTGCAACATCCAGATTGCCTTTTGTACAGCGCCTTGTGCATCTGCAAATAAGCCATTGGTAACATCGTCATCTTCTTCGTCAGTTGCATCAACACCTTCTTGGAATAAATCAGCAAGGTAAGCATAGGCACGCACGATTTCACTCAAACGTTCATCGATTGTTTTATTCCAATCTGCAACCTCAAGTTTAATCTTTGAATGTTCATCCCACTCTTTTAAAGTAGAATATGGTGAGCCACCTAGGGTAATCAAGCGTTCTGACAATTCATCTAAGAAATCATTTAACTCATCCATCAAATCATCCATTTTTGGATGTAAGTTCATAAACCCCGGTCCACGCATATACCAATGTACTTGATGTACCAACGCCGCTGCTTTTGAAATATCCGCAACCGATTGATTTAAAATTTCCTTTGTTTTTTCATATTTAACCATGATTCTTCCTCCTTTAAAGTTAAGGGTTCTAGTTCCCATTACTGTTACTTATTATAACGTGAAGCGTTTATTTAGTAAAAAGAAAAGCCTTGCATTTTGGAATTATTTTACGTAACACTTAATTGAAGGAGGAAATCTGATGTCTGTTTTTTATTTCGCAATTGGTGCATGTATCGGTTCGTTTTTGTACTGCTGTATCGAACGGATTGAACAAGGAATAACGATTGGAAAGGCGCGGTCTTTTTGCTTTTATTGCCAAAAAAATTTAACCCTGCCTGATCTCATTCCTATCGTGTCATATCTGTTTACTCTGGGCAAATGTCGGATGTGTAAACGCTCACTACCGCTAAGTTATCCAATATTTGAGTTCATTTGCGGCATACTTACCCTTTTAACTCATCTTCAATTGCTGACGCTTAGAGAATATTTCATCGCCCTTATCTTGATTAGCTTGAGTTTATTTGACATTTCAAGTAAGAGTTTTCCCTTTATTTGCTGGCTACTCCCTTTTTCATTTTTGTTTATCAGCTCCGAGAACAAACGATTGGCATTATTTTTTATCCTTTTATCTGTTACTTCTACTCTTTTTTCGATTGGTATCGGCAGTGGTGACTTTCTAGCTTTTGCCTTACTGGCGCTTGAGATTACTCCGTTTAGCTTGATTTGGATAATTCAAATTAGCGCTTTTTTAGGCATTTTCTACATGCTTGCACGAAAGAAAAAAGGAGCAATTCCCTTTATCCCTTGCTTAACCCTAGGATATTTTATTACCTTAATTTTAGAAGGGATTAATCTAATCAAAAGCTTTTAGGTAGAGATTAGGCGTTTTTACGTCGTTTCCCAGTCGCCGCCAAAAAAGCCCCTTATCGCCAAAAGACAACGATACGGCGGCAAATTTAGTAATATTCTACTCTACCATCCCATGTTTAAAGGCATAAATCGCAACTTGCGTCCTGTCTTCGACCATTAATTTTGAAAGAATGTTTGACACATGCGTTTTAACTGTTTTAAGCGAAATAAATAGCTCGTCAGCGATTTCCTGATTGCTGTAGCCTTTGGCGATTAATTGCAAGACTTCATTTTCTCTGGCAGTCAAATCTTCATGAAGCTGGTGCTCTTGCTTTTTAACAATGCTTTTAATCATCACATCATTTACAGACTGCTCAACCACCCGCTCGCCAGCGTCAACCTTGCGAATGGCATAAGCAATCTCGTCTGCCGATGAGCTTTTCAAAAGATAGCCCGCAGCACCCGCCTTAATTGCCGGAACAACCTTCTCATCATCAATAAAGCTGGTGACAATTAATATCTTAGCCTCAGCCCATTCAGCTAAGATTTTCTGTGTCGCTTCTATCCCATCCATGACTTCCATAACTAAATCCATTAAGATAACATCAGGCTTAAGTGCTAAGGCTTTTTGATAGCCGATTAAGCCATTATCCGCTTCGGCAATAACTTCTATATCATCTTGAATGTTTAAAAAACTCGCAACGCCAAGGCGAACCATTGGATGATCATCTACTAATAGAACCTTGATCATTTTATCTCTCCTTTTCCACGATTGGTATTTTTATTTCAACTCTTGTACCATAACCTTTAAGGCTAATGATTTTCAGCTTACCACCAAGATTTGCGACACGATCGTTGATATTCTTTAGCCCGTAGTGAGCGATTTTTTCTTCACTGACATCAAAACCAATGCCATCATCAATGACACGTAAGGAAACCTGATGCTCAGATTCATTCAGATAAACTTCCAGCTCTGTCGCTTTTGAATGACGGAGTGTATTCGAGATGACTTCCTGCATAATCCTAAAAAGATTGTCCTCGATAACTTCGGGCAAGCTGAGATCCTCCAGCTGCCAGATTAAATTTATCTGCACCTTGGTTTGTAGCTCCTTGAGCAAGTTTTCAATACCAATATTCAATCGCTTACCATTTAGCTCAATAGGGCGCAGGTGTAATAACAAAGCACGCATTTCAGCCTGAGCGTCATTGATTACCTCTTCCACTAAATCAAGCTGCTTTTTGAGCTGCTCCTCATCAAGCTTATCTAAGCGTTGATTAATGCCTGATAAAATCATCGTTGCCGCAAATAGCTGCTGAGAAACCGAATCATGTAACTCTCTGGATAGTCGCTTGCGCTCCTCCTTTAAAATTTCTTCCTTAAGGCTGCCCTCTTGGCTCGTCTGGCTGGTTTGCTGTAATTGTCGCGACATATAAGCTAGCTTTTCGGCAAGTAGTGCGATATTTTGATGAATTTTGACATTACTTGTTAGGCTTCTTCCTTCAAGCTCAAACGCCGTATGCGCATAATCTCCTCGCAAAAGCTGCTGCAAATCCTTTGAAATCTTCTCATCATAACTATACTCCGTCAGGGAGATTAAACCGTAAATTATCAGACCAACAACCACTGATAAAACAAGAATATGAGCAAAAAGTGGAATTCCTAAGCTTTTATAAAGTAAAATATCCTGCCAAAACTGAAGATTTTCCTTACCGTTATACGCTAATTTTAAAATCAAAAGCATGACCAAAAAGTTGGCAGCAATCGTGTAAAGCATGACTAATTTCCTAGGTAAATGTATCATGTTCTAATCACCTCGACATCACCAGCAATCATATTGATGTAAACTTTCAAATGTCTGGTGCTTTCGCGATAATTAAGATCAAATCTCGTCACAGTGCCATTGGTTATCGGTATCACTTCTTCGTTCAGCTTTAGATTACCGATTAAAGTCGCATATTCAATCTTTAAAGCAATGTCTCCTGGAATAATCAAGCGTGTTTTGCCGAGAAGTTTGCGGATTAAGATGATATTATCCCCTTTGGGTAAGATGGTATTCCCCAAATCAATAATCGAGTCCCCGGCAATTTGGATGATATTAATGTCATCCCATTCAAATGTTTCCTTGCCGATGTCGATATTACCAAACCAAGGAACTTCCTTATTGTCAACTTCCTCATCATTTTCCGTTGTTCGAATGACAAAAAATCTCTTTTCCTTTAATAGCTTCTCCCTTTTTTCATTTGCCAGATAAAAGCAGCCAATCAGTACAGCAAGCCAAACGAAAAAATTTGTAACTAAATTCAAGACTAAAAATAAAGCAACGATACTGAGCAAAATAACCGATACTTTTTTTCTTTGCCATACGCTTGCGGCTATTAAAAGAAAAGCGATAATTAAAAAAATTGTAAAGCTTCGATTTTTAAGTAAAGTAATCAATGCTAAAAAAATCAAAAAGCCTTCAACCATCAGAAAAATACTGAATTTTTTCAATAAAAACACCCCTTTATCACTTAGATAAGCTTAGTTTATCTCATCATCACTTCTTAGTCATCAGACCAGAGGTGCAAAAATACCATTAATTGACTTCATTATAACAAAAAAATGAGGTTGGAAGATAAATGCCAACCTCGAAATTATTTTTATTTAAATCAAAAGTGATTCAATGGAAGTACCTTAGCTATAAAGCGGTTTAAAAGTGTCGCCAGCCTTTGATAGATTGGTCTAAGACAAAAATCACAGAGGCTTGACGCCAAATAGACAAGTAAAATAATACTAATCGAGTAGCCGAGTAATTGAATGAAATCTAAATGCAGTGCAATTTTATCAACCTTAAGAATTTTATGCCAAATAAGTGGTCTGAAAAAGTTATTATCATGCACAAGATAAACGCCAAAGGTTAGACTCGCTAGAAAATTAATTCCGCGATTAACGAATGGTTTTCTCCGCCAAACAAGCGTAAATAAAGCTATGCCGTAAAGTAAAACAGCGATAGATTGTTCACTCCAAAATTTCCCATTAATCTTATCACTACCAAAGACGACCCTTACGATTTCTGAGACAAGTGCAATAAATATCGGTAGTGGTAGAATAACGGCTTGGATTATTTTGAGCCACTTATTTGGTATGGCATCTGGATATTTTTTAAAATATGCACCCAGCATATATGACACCAGATATGTACCAATCG
>JAISYB010000131.1 GCA_031270215.1 Streptococcaceae bacterium
CCAATTAAATCAGGCACACTTGTTAATGTCAAGGTTGAGGCAGAAACAGCTTGTGGGAGTGCGAAAAAAGCAAGCAAGCCCAATAAGCAAAGCAATTTCTGTTTAAAATATTTTATGAAAAACTTCGTTCGTTCGTTCGTTCGTTCGTTCGTTCGTTCGTTCGAAAATGGTAAACATGACAACCCCTCCTGTCAACACAAATGACAAAAACATCTGTTAACAAATCCGAAAAATCCTCTTTTTCCTTAATTAAAACGATTTCACAGTTTCGTTCTAACACGAAAATTAGAAAAAAGAAAGCGTAAGCTTACCAAATATTGATAATTAAAAAAAGTGCAAAATATTTTGTGCAAATGAATAGAAAAAGAGCCTGACCTTTTACGGAAAAGCTAGTGGCAGCATGCCTTAGCGGGTTTCCCTTAGGTGCTGACTAGTCGGTACTGTTTGTCCCCGTGAATCACGAACATTAAACTAGGTGCGACTTATGTCCCAGCTTCTCTAAAAAATTGAATCATATTCGGAGTAGAGAAATCCACTCCGTTTTTGCTTCTCAAATTCATCACACCTGAGCTAGTTTTTCAAAATGAAGCTGCTCTCTGCCAGTTTGATTTTGCGTTCAGACTTTCATAATAAATAGTAATCAATCGCTTGTTCAATGTTCGCAAACAGAATGCGTTTTCCCACCATAAATTTTTGCTTAAGACAAGAAACTGCCGGCTTGAAATGCTTATAAATTTTGCCATAAAAATACCGACCGCCAACTGTTAGATTTTAGGAGACGGTACTTTTTATTTGCCTACTCATTACTTTTTCTCAAGTAATGCCTTAATATCTTTCAAAAGATCTACCTCAGTTATTGCCGGCTCTTTCTCTTTTTCATCTGCCTGAGCGACTAATGTCTTAGTTTTATTAAACGTCTTAACGATAATAAACAAAACAACTCCCGTAATCACAAAGGTAATTATCGCTGAGAGAATGTCGCCAAATTTGAAATCAATTCCATTAAAAGACAAAGTCAATCCGGTAAATTTCGTTGATTTACTTCCTGTTAATAGATAGACAACCAACGTAATCAGCGGGGTAATTACACTTTCGACTACAGATTTGACAACGGTCGTAAAAGCACCACCAATTACAACACCGACTGCTAAATCAACGACACTTCCTTGCATAATAAATGCCTTAAACTCTTTTAACATAATAGCCTCCTTGATAATTCTCTGATGTCATTATACCGTAGTTAGGTAAATTTTAACAAAATTAGGCATTGAAAAACGCAATTCTTGCACTTTACTGTTAAAATAGAAATAGAATTAAGAATTGTTCAAAAAATGACGTTAGGAGCTTGCGATGAACCTGAGAAATGGTATTAATTTAAATATTTTGAAAACAAAGCAATTTAAAACGGTGAAAATAATTATTCGTTTTGAAACGACTTTAACGCAAACAATCCTTGCCAAGCGCGCCTTAATTTCTGCATTGCTTGAGAAAAACAATCATGATTATCCGAGCAATCAAAATTTTCAAGAACACTTGGAAAGCTTATACGGTGCACAGTTTTCCGTTAGTGTGGAAAAAAAAGGACAACTGCATTGCTTATCTCTCAACCTAACTTTACTCAATGCAGATTACACAGGTCAAGAACAACTTTTAGATGAGGGCATTAATTTGCTAAATTCAATCATCTTCAAGCCAAATGCCGCTAACGGACATTTTGACAATACGACCTTTGATTTAGAAAAAAAGAATTTAATCCAATATCTTGAAAATATTGTTGAGGACAATGATTATTATGCTGAGCTACAATTGAAACGGTTATTTTTTCAAACGCCCGAATATTCCTTGCCAACGCTTAGTACCGCTGCGCTGATTGAAAAAGAAACGACACAATCCGTTTTTGACTATTACCAAGAAATGCTGGAAAATGACTCAATTGAAATCCTCATCTGCGGGGACGTTGATGAAAATACAGTAAGACAGGCATTTACAGCTTTTCCATTTAACAGTCGATCTGTTCAGGATTTATCCTGCTTCGTTGATGAGGGTGTCAGTCAAACAATTCGCGAACAATCCGAGCAAAAGGAAGTAGCGCAGTCCATCTTAAATATTGGCTACTATATCCCTGCCACCCTAGCTGATTCTGAATATTTCGCCTTGCAGGTTTTTAACGGCTTATTCGGCGGCTTTTCACACTCGAAATTATTTCAAAATATTCGTGAAAAAGAAAGCCTAGCTTATTACATTTCTTCAACGATTGATCCATTGCGCCATTTTCTCTTTGTTGGAACTGGTATTGAAAAAAACAATCGTACGTACGTTTTAAAGCTGATACATCAGCAATTAAAAGAAATTCAGCGTGGCAATTTTTCAGACGAGGAAATTAAACAGACGATTATCATGCTGAAAAACATCTATCAGCAAGGCTTGGATTCGCAAAAAGTCCTTTTAGAAAGAGCGTATCTATCTCGGAAAATTCCGCAGCTATTGTCTGACACTGCATGGTTAAATTCGCTCAATCAAGTTACAAAACAGGAAATTATCAACATTGCAAATCAGGTCAAATTACAGGCGATTTACTTCTTAGAAGGAGGCAGTAATGCTTGAAAAAAAATATTCTAAGCTTGGCGAAGCTTTTTTTTCTAAAACTCTTGCTAATGGATTGACAGTCTTTCTTTTACCTAAAGCTGATTTTCACAAAACGCACGCTATCTTTTCAACCAATTATGGCTCAATTGATAATCAGTTCACCCTTTCTAATACTGATGAAGTGATAAGCGTTCCTGACGGCATTGCCCATTTTCTCGAACACAAATTATTTGACAAAGAAAATACGGATATTTCACTCGTCTTTGCCAAGCAAGGCGCATCAAGTAATGCTTTTACCAGCTTCACCAAAACAAGCTACTTTTTTTCAACAATCGAAAATGTCTACCAAAACCTAGAATTACTACTTGATTTTGTTCAAACACCTTATTTTTCAAAGCAATCTATTGAGAAAGAAAAAGGTATTATCACTCAAGAAATTCAGATGTATCAAGACGATCCCGACTGGCGCTTGTTTTTTGGATTACTTAATAATTTATATCCAAATCAGTCGTTAAGCATTGACATCGCCGGCACACCAGAGAGTATCAGAAAAATCACACCAGAAGATTTATATCTTTGCTATCATACTTTCTATCATCCAAGTAATATGATTTTATTTGTAACCGGTCCATTTGACGTGGAGCGCATGATGTCCTTCATTCAGGCAAATCAAGCGAAAAAGACATTCCCCAAAGCGACTGCTATCCAAAAAAATAGCACCATAGCCAAACAAGCTATCGTAGCTCACGATGAAATTAAAATGGAAATTATTACACCTAAACTCATTATCGGTTTTAAGGGAAATGATGATCTTGCAAATTACACCGAAAAGGAATTAATCACCTATAAGCTGGCAATAAGCTTTGCTTTAAAATTGCTATTTACAGTCAGCTCAGCTAACTATCAAGAGCTCTATCATAACAGCTTGATTGATGAATCATTTTATGCTGATTTTAGTCTGGAGCGCAGCTTTCATTTCATCGAAATCTCAAGTGATACAGAATATCCAAAGGAGCTTTCTAAAATCCTAAGGAAAAAAGTCACGGAGTATAAAACTGCTGCAGATTGGAATGCGGCACATCTAGAGAGAATTAAGAAAAATGCATTAGGGAAATTAATCATGTCCTTAGATAATCTAGGCTATCTTGCAAATCAATTTTCACAAAATCTATATCCTAATACAACATTTCTTGACCTACCAGAAATCATTCAAGAGATCACTTTAGCCGAAATTGAGCATTATCTGGAAATATTTTTGAAACATACGGAGTTTGCTGACTTTACAATTTTCCCTAAAGACTAAGGCTATAACACCGCTAAGCGTTAATCCGTCCTTTGTAATAATTTTAGTCGTCAAAGGCATTTTATATTACTTAAATGTTACAAAAAATTTTCTTCAGAAAATTGTGCGAATTAATAATCCTTAAATTTTTATTAATTCCTTTTGCTCAATCAGTTATTTTGATATGATTTCTCCGTCATTTATGTTATATTGTTAATGCACGATTTTGATCGTGATTCTGTTATTGATTTGATATATATTGAAATATTTTTGTAAAATTCAAGAGAGGACCATATGCAAAAAACAATTGGAGAAGTTTTAAAAAGCAAACGTAAAACACTTAATTTAACCCTTGATGATATTCAACAACGCACAAAAGTCCAAAAGCGTTATTTACAACAAATTGAAAACGATCAATTTGACTTACTACCAAGTTCATTTTATACCAGAGCTTTCATCAGACAATACGCAAAGGCTGTTGATATTGATGACGCACCCTTGATTGATGCCTTCACTAATGAACGCTTAGTCGAAATAGAAAGCAAAAATCCGGAGATTATAGAGCCGACTGCTGAATATAGTAGCTCTGCGCAATTTAGCTCAAGGGATTACGCTGCATCTCGCACACAGCAATACAGTAAATCATGGCTTGATCACTTACCTGCAATTATTTTAAGCCTTTTGGCGATTATCATTCTTAGTATCGTGATTTTTGTTGTCATTGAGCAAACAACTAATAATAATCGGCTAAAAGAAGAAAGCTATTCTATTGCCACCAGCGAAAATGCCAGCAGTGAAGTGACATCATCATCTGAAGCGGATGAGCCTGTATCAAGTGAACCCGTTAAAGAAAAAGACAATCAGCTTGCAATTGCCAATACAACTAATCGGACGATTACAATCAACGCAACTAGGGTCAGCCTGCCGGCTAAATTAACCATTACTGCTAAGGATTCTGGCAGAAGCTGGGTCAGTATCATTGATGGGACAACGCAGGCAAACCTTCTAGGCTATGCCGGTACCAACGGCATTACAATCGGTGCAAATGAAGACGGCGGCATGTCACAAGAAGCAAGCTTAACCAGCCAAAACACACTTGTTAATGTCATTCTTGGTAATAAAACAAATCTTTCAGTCACGCTAAATGGTCAATCAATTGACTTAAGCAGTGTTCCAGATAATTTGACGACTAATCTGGTGATTAACATAGCGTACAAAAGCTGATTAGTAAATCAAAGGAGCTTAATTTGAAAAAAAATAATTTACCCAACCAACTCACTATCTTGAGAATTTTCTTAATCCCTGTTTTTATGATTTTCTTAAGCGTTCCGTTAGACCTTGGCAGCTTAACCATTAGTGGTATCAAGCTTCCTGTTGCTCAGCTGATTGCAGCGATTATCTTCGCTGTCGCAAGCTTTACTGATTGGTTAGATGGTTTCTTGGCACGCAGATGGCATTTAGTCAGCAACTTTGGGAAATTTGCTGATCCACTAGCGGATAAGATGCTTGTTATGAGCGCATTTGTCTTTTTGATTACGCTTGGTAAAGCACCTGCGTGGATTGTTGCAATTATTGTCTGTCGAGAGCTTGCAGTCACTGGATTACGTCTACTCATCGTTGAACAAAACGGAAGTGTCCTTGCTGCAGCATGGCCCGGTAAGCTGAAAACAGCAACACAAATGTTTGCTATTATCTTTTTACTATTAAACAATATCCCATTTGGGACAATCCGAATTGACTTAATTCTCCTCTATCTCTGCCTCATCTTTACCATCTATTCAGGCTATGATTATTTTATAAAAAATTTGAAGGTCTTTAAATAACACTCTAAAACGCCTGTCTGTGTAAGAAAAATCATGGCAAATAAATACTTTTGTTCGTTAATATACTTCAAAAACCGCGAAACTATCAATTAGATAATCGCGGTTTTTTGAGTGTTTCATTTATTTTAAGACAGGTTGTCACTAGCTTTTTTCGTAAGCCACGAAAGCGACAACCTCAATGCCATAGGAAAGAGACACTATCTAACAGTTATATTTGATTGTTTGATATAAACTGATATGGTTCTGTTGGTATCAGTTTTTTCACCGTTTTCTACAGTTAAAATTTCTATTTTATTTTCTATTACTGTTTTACTTTCTCCTTTTGCTTCATCAATATCAAAAATATTCTCTATATCTTTTTCCGAAATAACAATATTCATCATTGAAAATATATTTGTTAAAATATCCTTTATTTCTTTTGATGTATTTTTGTCTTTTAACGGCTCTGAGTTTCCAATATCGATTGAAATATTACTAATATTATTATTCTCGTTTTCATCTTTGTCTTTATATAATATACTAATATCTTCTACTTTATAGCCTGATGCCAATTTTTCTGATTTGGGCTTATTTTTAAGATACTTATCTAAATTTTTAATTTTAAAATTCATATCTCCTTTATTTATCGCTTCGTTTTCTTCTTTTTCTGCTTTTTTAATTTGCTCCGGCGTAAGATTATTATTTTCCTCCTCTTTAAAACCGCCGCACCCATTTAATACAACTAATGCGAGTAATGAAATTGTCAAAATTGATAATTTTCTTTTCATATTAATTCGCCTCTTTCTAGTTCATATACTTCGTCGCATAATATTTCTATATCGGCACTATTGTGGCTTGTCATCAAAATTGTTTTATCCTGTTTTTTTAATTCAAGTAATATTTTTCTAACTTCTTCTACTCCTTTTTTATCTAATCCGTTAAATGGTTCATCTAATATTAATATTTGTGGATCTTCCATGATTGCTTGCGCTATTCTTAAACGTTGTTTCATTCCAAGTGAATAGTTCTTCACTTTTTTATCTTTCGCTTCTTCGAGTCCTACCTTTTTTAAGGTGCTCAATATATCCAAATCGGAAATTTTATTTTGTATTTCTGCTAGAAATTGTAAATTTTGCAAGCCTGTATAATTGTACAAAAAGTCTGCATGTTCAATGATTATTCCTGCATCCTTTAGATAGTTTCCAACAGCTACTTTTTCATCATCTATCGTAATTTCACCACTATCTATTGTAATAAATCCACAGATTGCTTTGAGTAGCATTGATTTACCACTTCCATTAAGTCCAACTAATCCTACAGCTTTACCTTTTTCAAATGTTAAAGAAATGTCTTTAAATATTTCTTGATTTTTTATATTCTTA
>JAISYB010000065.1 GCA_031270215.1 Streptococcaceae bacterium
TGAATGAAAAGCTTATTTGCGCGATCGTTATTGATTGCCTCAGCGACTGCATGAACCCCGTAGACAAAATCAGTATTATCCAAAGTCATTCTCCTTTACTTTCAATAGTTTGAATACAAAAATCAATCAATGCTTCAATCCGCTCTTTTTGTCCTGAAAGATGTAAATAACCAATAACAGCTTCAAAACCCGTTGAAACCTTATAGATAGCAGGGTCGGTATTTTTCGCAGTTGTGTGGCTTTTTGCATTACGTCCACGTTTAAAGGTAGCAAGCTCTACATCAGTGAGGATATTTTCTTTGCTCATTTGCTCAAAGAGATAAGCCTGCGCTTTGGCAGAAACAAAGTGTGTCGCTGTTTTATGCAGTAGGTTTGGTTTAGTCAGACCTTTTAAAATCAAATGCTCACGGATATGAAATTCATAAATCGCATCGCCAAGGTAGGCTAAAGCAATACCATTAATCAGATTAGGGTTCATTGAGTCCCCCGTTTAAAACGTGTGCCGTCTTTAGTATCTAGCAATTCGATACCCTGTGCCTTAAGGAAATCCCTGATTTCATCAGCACGGTTGAAATTTTTATTTTGTCTTGCTTGATTGCGCTCGGTGATTAATTGCTCGATTTCGTGATCGATTAACTCGGTAGTAAATGAAATGCCGAAAATATCCAATAGCTCAATTAGCAAGCTGCGGACTTGTTTTAAGACATCTGTATCAGGAGTGGCTTCAAGATAGATATTAACCCATTTGACGAGCTCATAGATAACCGTCAAGCCATTTGCGGCATTAAAATCATCATCCATTGCCGTGATGAATGATTCTTTAAATTGTGCAAGCTTCGATAGATTTTCTGCCTGTTCATCAGTATTTGATAAGCTTGTGCTTGATAGTTTAAAATCAATCATCTCAAGTGTATTTTTAATTTTGTCCAAATTACTTTTGGCTTCGCTTAAACCACTTTCAGAAAATTGGATTGGTTTTCGATATTGTGTAGTTGACATCAAAAAACGAATAATCTGTGGGTCAATCTGAGCAATCAATTCGTGTGCGGTGACGAAATTACCTAGGGATTTGCTCATTTTTTCGTTTGTTTCTCCGACAGTCACAAAGCCGTTATGCATCCAGTAGTTGACGAATTTTTTGCCGGTTTTTGCTTCGGACTGGGCGATTTCATTTGTGTGATGTGGAAATTCTAAATCTTGACCGCCGCCATGAATATCAATCGTTTCGCCCAACAGTGATGTTGACATGACTGAACATTCAATATGCCAGCCGGGGCGACCATCTCCCCATGGAGATTGCCAAGAGGGCTCACCAGCCTTTGCTGCTTTCCATAATGCAAAGTCAATTGGATCTTCTTTTAATGTAATTTCCTCTCCGACACGTCCGCCGGCGCCAATCTCCAGCATTTCAATAGACTTTCCTGCAAGCTTTGCATAGTCAGATGATTTTTTAGCACGGAAATAGACATCGCCACCTGCTACATAAGCAAATTCCTTATCAATTAGCACTTGAATAAAGTCAATAATCTGCGGAATGAATTCAATCACTCGTGGATTTTTTGTTGCAGGTAAGATGTTTAAAGCGCAAGTATCCGTCTTAAAAGCCTCGATAAATTGATTAGCAACTTCTAGTGCGCTCTGATTGGTTTCGTTTGCGACACGAATGATTTTATCATCAACATCGGTAAAATTTGAAACATAATTGACCTCGTAACCACGGTAGATTAGGTATCTTCGGATGGTATCAAAGGCAATGACGCTTCTAGCGTTGCCGATGTGAATATAATTATAAACAGTTGGACCGCAGACATACATCCGAACTTTTCCGGCTTCAATCGGATTGAAAACTTCCTTTTGTCTGGATAATGTATTATAAATTTTAATCAAAGAAGCTCACTCTCCGTTCTTTATCTAGCTTGTGCATTTCTTCTTTAGATAGATTTTTACCATGTACGCGAACAATTTTCGCAGGAATTCCAGCAACAGTCGTGTGTGCTGGGACATCCTTGGTGACAACAGCGCCAGCACCAACCTTGGCATTTTCACCAACTTTAATTGGACCAATTAGCTGAGTGTGTGCCGAGATTAAGCAGCCGCTTTTGACGGTTGGATGTCGTTTACCCTTGTCTTTTCCAGTGCCGCCAAGAGTGACACCGTGATAAAGCATTACACCTTTTTCGATTTCTGCCGTTTCGCCAATCACAATTCCGCTACCGTGATCAATGAAGATGCCGTCTGCGATAGTAGCTCCTGGGTGGATTTCAATTTGTGTCAAAAATCTCCAGAACTGAGAATGCATTCTGGCAATTAGTTTAAAGTGATGTTGCCAGAGGAAATGGCTGATTTTGTGCGCTGCTAGCGCCTTGATACCGGGATAAGTCAAAATAATTTCAAGACCGCTACGGGCAGCAGGGTCGTTTTCTTTGACGATTTCAATGTTTTCTTTCCAAAATCCCAAAACAAAACCTCGCTTTCTAAATAGAGTTTAAAATTTTACGGAGTCCTTTCTAGCTGTCGAAGAATTTTCGAGCGCTATAACGAGTTGAACCCTAATAAATATTAGCTTGAGTGTCAAATCGGTAATCAAGGACATTTTCTATATTCTAACATTAATCAGGGCAAATTTCAGATTTTCTTGGAGATAAAAAATGAGTCCCAAGCCTCGTTAGCTTAACGAGTAACTTAGAACTACATTTTTCGGTTATCTTTTGACTAATCGACCACGAAGTGTTTCAGATAAGATGGCTGATAGGACACCGAGGACAATAAAAATGCCGCCAATAATGATGAATTGCCATAAGAAACTACTGATATAGGTTGAAAATAATGTTTCCATTGACTTGCTTTCCATCTTCAAACCAGTGTAAGAATGGTTGATTAGCAAGATTGTCGGGAAGATTGCTGCCATAAAGCCGCTTGAAATAAAGATATACGAACTAAATCGTAGCAAGCGGTGCATAAATCCACGCAACATTCGATATAAAATAAACAAAATCACCAAGGTAATAATCCCAAGGACGACAGTAGCTGCTGATAAAAGTAAACGATAAGACATAATCCGTTGCCCGAAATTTACGAGATATGGCAGTGCGATATATTCCTTTACCTGCTCAACTAGGTGATTAGAAAGCTCAGCAATGGACGACTCTGAAACCATCGATAGCTGATTTTGATTCGCATAATCGGTAATTTTCTGTGTGATATTCTGCTCAACCGTTGTCAGACCTTCAATTTCAAAAGTTTCTGATGGTTGATAAATGCTATGAATATACTTATTGATGTTTTGTGCAACGACTTTTTCCGGTACGGCGTTCTTTAAAACAGATTTTGGCACATTGCTTCCTAATGCGACACCTTGTAGATTTGTGTTGATTTCTTTGGTCAGAGTTGTGACGTAGTTTGTTTGTTTAATCACACTCTGAAAGTGACGTTCGCTAAACAATGTTAGACGAAATGAAAGCAACAAAGTAAACATGACTAAGAAGACAGAGCCGATAAAGGCTAAAATCATTCGTGGAATTGTTTTGGATATAGAGTTTTTCTTGCGCATTATCTGCCTCCTATTTAGAATCATCGATGATTGGGCCGTCAATCAATTTACCGACGGCGACACTTCTATCGTTTGCCCAACCAATTGCGTCTAGTGGATAGCAGGTATACAAGATTGCGTATGACTGCTCACGTTGAGATAGATAAGTATCAAAAAAGGCATTATCATCATACTTGAGGATTTGATTACTCTCAACTTCATAGGTGAAGTTCCCATAGCTTGTCTTGATTTCAAATGTATTTCCTACCTTTAGATAGTAGACATTGCCAAAGATTGGTCGATTGTGTCCGCCAATAACTGTTGCGCCTTTGAATCCTGGAAATGAAGAATTTGTGTACATTCCAGCACCCTTGTCTAGCGTCAAGACGTCATCACCATAGTAGAGTGGCAAGCTTACCTTTAAGCTGTCAATACTGACTTCACCAAATTGGTTACCTTTCGTAGGAAATTTAATGGAGGAAACAAAAACAACATTCTTGCTTAGCTTGCCTTCTTGATAAACATTTCCTGAGTTTTTTGGGGCGTCATTCATAAACAATATATGTGAAATTGATGTAGCAAAATCAATCACGGGTTTACCCGCCATCCAAATACAACCATAACCGATGATAATAAACAAAAGGGGCACATAAATATATGCCCCTAGTCGACGTAAAATTTTCATTTTATGCCTGCGCTCCTTGTTTCTTGCTCACATAGACAGCGCCCGATGCAGCTAAGATTAAAGCAATGAGTGTTGCACCACTTGCTAAGTATGTGTGGCCTGTGTTTTTCATAACGTTAGTTGTTGGTGAAACAGGAACACCGTCACCGCTTGGGTTAACAACAGCATAACCTGTAAGTTCAGCGATTTCTTCGGCAAGGGCTGCCACTTCAGCAGCAATCGCAGGATTAACTTGTTGTAAAACAGCGATTAAATCATCATATGAGTCAATCTTTGATGTGTCAATACCTGTTGCCTTAATATCTGCGGCAATTTTATCACCGTCTGCAATCACTTTATCAGCAGCAGCAGCGGAAATTTCATGCGTGTTTGCATGATTTTCGATTTCAGCCTGATGCTTTGCAAAGTGACGTGGCGCTAAACGCTTTGCTTCGGCAATGACTTTTGCCCACGCAGGAGATGTCGCACCGATGTCAGCTGATACAGATAGAACATTAACCGTCGCAAATGAACCAGCCAATGCAAGTGTTACTGCAAGCTTTTTAATTTTCTTCATAATATTGACCCCTCTTAATTCTTTATTTAGTTTATAAAAGTAATATTGCAACATACATCTCACTCCTATGATACCAGTATATTTTTGAACTTGCAAATAATTTCTTATATTTTTTTAAAGGGACTTGATATTTTCTTGCTCTCAAGATTTAAATGACAAAATAGATACAATTATATTTCATTTTCATGACAAACGATTGTTTTTACAAACTGCTTCGTGCTAAAATCAAAGATAGTTCAAAGTATAGAAAATTGAGAGGAGTTTGGTGTGAGCGAACGCGGGTTATTAATCGTTTTTTCTGGTCCGTCCGGTGTGGGTAAAGGAACGGTAAGAAAGGCGATTTTTGAAAATGAAAATCATCAATTTGAATATTCGGTGTCAATGACTACTAGAAAACAGCGACCGGGAGAAGTTGACGGTGTTGATTATTTCTTTCGAACGAAGGAAGAATTTGAAACCATGATAAAAAATGGCGAGATGTTGGAGTATGCAGAGTATGTCGGGAATTATTACGGCACACCTTTGAAGTATGTCAACGAAACGCTTGATTTAGGCAAGGATGTCTTTTTGGAGATTGAGGTTCAAGGCGCTTTGCAGGTCAAGGAAAAAGCACCAGATGGAGTTTATATTTTCTTGACACCACCTGATTTAATTGAATTGCGTGAAAGAATTACTAATCGTGGCACAGATTCCGAAAAAGTTATCAACCAAAGAATGAAAAAGGCACGTGAAGAAATTGAAATGATGCAAGTCTATGATTATGCGGTGGTTAATGACGAGGTTGACCTTGCGGTGGCGCATATTATGAAAATTATTGAAGCAGAGCACTTCCGAGTTGAACGTGTGATTGGCAAATACCGTAGAATGTTGGAAAAATTATAATTGATAAAACAAGGAGAATAAAGCTATGATGTTAAAACCGTCTATTGACAAACTATTGGAAAAAGTAAATTCAAAATATTCATTGTGTATCTTGGAGAGCAAACGCGCCCACGAATTAGCTGAAGGGGAAGAAGCGACGATTGCATTTAAATCCGTCAAGAATACTTTGCGCGCTTTAGAGGAAATTGAAGCAGGCACAGTAACAATTCATCCAGATCCAGAGTTAAAGCGTGAATTGATTCGTCAAAAAATCGAAGAAGAAAAACGAAGAAAAGAAGAAGAAGAACGTAAAATTCAGGAGCAAATTGCTCAAGAAAATGAGCGGGCTGAAAAAGAGCGCGCGGAGCGTTCAGCTGATACTAACGGAGCTGAAGCAAATGTAGAGGTAGAGGAAGAAGTCAAAGATGTGATTGAAAATGAAGAAGCTGAAGTTGTCGTTGAAGAAGAAAAATAAGTATAGATAGAGCTAAGGAGATTCCTTGCTCTTTTTGCCAATTATTTTGGAGAAAGGAGGTTCTATGTTAATTGCGGAAGTTATCGTTGATGTTGCATTAATGCAAACCGATCAGACATATACTTATCAAGTGCCGGAAGCTTTTGAATTAATCATTCAGCGTGGAATGCGTGTTGTGGTACCCTTTGGCAGTGGCAGCCGCTTAATTCAAGGCTTTGTTATGCAGATACGTGTTGTTGACGGCGTTGATTTTAAGCTTAAACCGATTGTTGAGCTATTAGATATTACACCAGTCTTAAATGAAGAATTATTGCAGCTTGCTGATTTCTTAAAAGAAGCGACATTTTCGTTTAAAATATCATGCTTACAAGCAATGCTACCTAACCTGCTTAAAATGAATTACGATAAAGAATTTGTTAAAAAAGTGACGAATGATTTAACGGACGAGTTATTTGGTGCAGAACAAGTGATAAATTGGCAAATAGCGAGTGAGCGTGGCTTGTTGACACGATTGCAAAAATTGCGTCAAGAGGGTAGTGTTGAGCTTCATTATCTGATACAGGAAAAAGGGCAAGCTCAGTTTGAGAAATTTATTCTGGCAAGCTCTAAAAAGTTTTTAGACCAGGTGATTTTAAAGTCAAATGCCAAACGCCAGCGTGCATTGTGGGAAGTTTTATATCATGCTACCACAGTTTTATCTATGCAAGGATTACGTCAAAAAGGCTTCAAGCTTGCGGAAGTGAAGCAGGCACAGGCTAAAGGCTGGCTTAAAATTGAAGAAAGGGAAGTTTATCGCAACGCTTTCGAACTATCTGCTTTTGAAAAAACAGAACCTCTACTACTAAATGATGAACAAATGACAGCATTTGATAAGATTAAATCAGCACTTGGCTCTGCCAAGACCTTTTTATTAGAGGGAGTGACGGGGAGCGGGAAAACGGAGATTTATTTGCAAATCATTCGTGAGGTGTTGGTAAGTGGTCAAACAGCATTGATGCTAGTGCCTGAAATTTCATTAACACCTCAGATGGTAACACGTTTTGTTGGTCGCTTCGGCAAATCTGTCGCTGTTTTGCACAGTGGCTTATCAGATGGCGAGCGTTTTGATGAATGGCGAAAAATTGAACGTGGTATTGCGCGCGTTGTTGTGGGGGCACGTTCAGCGATTTTTGCGCCCTTAGAAAAGATTGGGGTAATCATTATTGATGAGGAGCATGAAGCAAGCTATAAGCAAAGTAGTATGCCGCGATACCATGCACGTGATGTTGCAATTGAACGTGCTCGATTTCATCAATGTCCATTAATTTTAGGCAGTGCAACTCCAAGCCTTGAAACACGAGCACGAGCGCAAAAAAATGTCTTTGAATTGCTAAAATTAACTAAGCGAGCTAATCCGCAAGCGATGCTGCCTGATGTTGAGATTGTTAATTTTAGAGATTCCTTTGGAGAGATTAATTCACAGAACTTTACTCCAATTCTATTAGAAAAAATCAAGGAACGTTTAGCCAAAAAAGAGCAAATCGTTTTACTGCTTAATCGCAGAGGCTATTCCTCTTTTGTTTTATGTAGAGATTGTGGTTACGTTGTCCCTTGTCCAAATTGCGAGATTTCTCTAACGCTTCACATGGATACACGAACGATGAATTGCCACTATTGCGGACATAAGGAGGCAATTCCAATCAACTGTCC
>JAISYB010000021.1 GCA_031270215.1 Streptococcaceae bacterium
CGAAATATCCGCAAGCTCCGAATCTCTAAACAGCAATGGCGCAATGATTAAAGCTAGAAACAACTCCGAGTTGAGCTGAATGACCTCTCCTGCGCCGAAGCTTCCCAAAAGCACGCCAAATACAATCTGAATCAGTGGTAGTGGCACTTTAGGAAAGATTTTATTCAAAACATTTGAAAAAAGAATTGTAATAAAGAAAATAATCAAATATAAAAGTAAATGCGCCAAAGCCTCCTCCTCCTCTCGTTAAAAAGCCGGTTGCACTTTAAACCTTAGTTGCAACCAGCTTGTTTATGCCACTAGCCTTTAAGCTTACCGTATTTCTTTTTGAAAACAGCTTTTTTTAACTTGATTTTAGTATGCAATACAGACACCTCAGAAGTCTTACCGTCAAGCTCTAACTGAATGCGTTTTGCCTCCATGCGACACAGCTCGCGCTTCATTCGCTCGCGATCCTTATCAGAAATCGTCATTGTGTCAAAGAGCTGACGCTTTTTTGCCTGTGCAAGCATTAACTCCTCGGCATTTTGGTCATCATTTCTCTTTTCTAAATATTTTCCTTTTAGCCGGTCGATATAGCTGGAAAACTCTCCACCACGCTTTGGAATGCCTGAGCCCATCTTACTTTCCTTTCTTCTTGAAATACTGAGCTGTTAAATCTGTCAAAATCTCTTGATACAATCCGGCGTCCTTTGGAAGCGGACTTTTGGGCGTATCATCATCATAGTAAAAATATTCATCAATAATCAGCTGATTGCCCATCTGAATAAATCTAACGTGCATATTATCAATGCCTTCTATATACGCTTTTCCTTTGAAATCTTTACTTGGTGTCTGAACACGATTTACTTTAATTCCTAAAAACACAATGCACCTTCTTCATAAATTGATACTCAAATTATAAGTCACAGGTCGCTATTTTTCAACAAGGACTGACGGACTTGGGCTAAAAAGTAGAGTGAGCCAGTGATTAGATAGATTTCATCAGCTGCCTTTTGTTGCGCTAGATATTCTCGCCAATCCGAATAAACCTTAACATCAGGTATCGCTTTTAGCTGATTTAAATCAAGAGCACTCGGATAATCAAAGGTTGTGACACTCAAATCTACCTGAGGAATTTCCTTAAGGAGCGCAAGCATTTCTTGATAATCCTTGGTTGCTAGGGCAGAAAATAGGATGTGTACCGGACGTTTTTCTGTCCTAAATTCCTCTACCAGTCGGTTAATTGCATGGAGATTATGCGCACCGTCTAGGATAAAGCCGTTGATTTTTTCCATACGTGCCGGCCAAAAGGCTTGCTTGATTGCTTGTTTAAGCACTGCAAGCTCAAAGCTTAAATCAAGCAATGGCTGTAAAACTTCAAAGCAGGCTAGGGCGACTGCCGCATTTTCAGACTGGTAATTTCCAGCTAAGCCTAATTCAAACTCTCCTGTATTGGATAAACCATGATAGCTGATTTTTCTGGCAGCTAATTGCTCAAAGTCAAAATCATGGAACAGCTTGACCGTTGAGCTCCCCTTATCTTCTGCGATTTCATCAATGACCTTTAAAGCAGTATCAGGGATATTCCCCAAAACAACGGGCGTATTTGCTTTGATAATGCCCGCTTTTTGCCTTGCAATTGCTTCAATCTGATTTCCTAAAATATCCTGATGATCTAAGCCAATCGTTGTAATAACTGAAAGAAGTGGTGAGATAACGTTCGTTGAATCTAACAAGCCACCAAGACCGACCTCAATCAAGGCGATATCAACTGCCTCTAAGGCAAAGTAATAAAAAGCAATTGCCGTAATGATTTCAAATTCAGTCACGCCTGATAGCTCATCTATTTTATCCATTGCCAAAACCAGCGGTTTAACGACTGCAACTAGCTCATCTATGGCTTCATTGGTGATAAATTTTCCGTTGATTTGAATACGTTCATTGAACACCTCGATAAATGGCGAGGTAAATGTTCCAACTTTAAGGTTTGACATTTCTAAGCTATTGCGTAAAAAGGTCAGGGTTGAGCCCTTACCATTTGTGCCTGCAATATGCACGCTCTTGATTTTCTCCTGCGGATTGTCCAGCTGGTTAAGTAGATAAAGAACTCGATCCAAGCCGGGACGTGAACCAAATTTTAAACGACCGTGTAACCAATTAATGCTCTCTGTCATGCGTATCCTTTCTTCTGAATCGGGACAACTACCCGAAATATGATATTGTTTTGATGAAAATTCCGACCCCTCGAAATATTATATTGACTTGATAAAAATTTCTGCCTGCAATTGAAAAACTATTGCTCAGCTACAGCACCTTGGATAGAAAGTCCTTCGTTCTGACTTCCTTTGTCTGCTCAAAAACATCTATCGGTGTACCTTCCTCAACAATTACACCGCCATCAATGAATAAAACTCTATCGGCAACCTCTTTAGCAAAGCCCATTTCATGCGTAACGATAATCATCGTCATGCCCTCTTTTGCCAAATTTTTCATAACCTGTAAAACCTCGCCAACCATTTCCGGATCAAGCGCTGAGGTCGGTTCATCAAAAAGCATCACATCAGGCTGCATGGCAAGCGCACGTGCAATCGCAATCCGCTGCTGCTGACCACCGGAGAGGCTCTGCGGATAAGCAAGCTTTTTATCTGCCAAGCCGACTTTCTCAAGTAGGGAAATCGCAAACTTTTCTGCGCTTGGCTTATCCATTTTCTTAACTTTAATCGGTGAGAGAGTAATATTATCTAAAACATTCATATTCGGAAATAAATTGAATTGCTGAAAAACCATCCCCACCTTCTCACGCAGCTTGAAAACATCGTTTTTAGGGTTCGTGATGTCAATATTTTCAAATAAAATAGTGCCCTTTGTCGGTACTTCAAGCAAATTCAGTGAACGTAAAAATGTACTCTTGCCACTACCGGAGGGACCAATCATCACGACAACTTCGCCACGTTTGATTTTCGTTGACATACCTTTTAAAACTTCGTTTTTGTCAAAATACTTGTGGAGATCTTGGATTTCATAGATTTTTTCTGTCATTATTTTTGATACCCCCGCCCTAGACGTTTTTCTCCCAAACCGATTAATCGTGTTGTCACAAAGGTTAAGATGAAATACAGAATACAAACAAAGAATAATGGTCCGATTTGATTATATGATGCGTTCATCACCGTTTGTGTGCCATTGTAAAGCTCCATAACACCAATCGTTGAAAGCAGTGAAGAGTCCTTAATGATTACGACAAATTCATTGCCAAGTGCTGGCAGGATATTGCGAATTGCTTGTGGCAAAATAACGTAGCGTAGGGTTAGAGCTGGCTTTAGTCCAAGAGAGTAGGCAGCTTCTGTCTGCCCTTTGTTGATTGACAAAATTCCTCCGCGGATAATCTCGGCAACATAAGCACCACTATTCATTCCCATGACTAAAATCCCCGGAATTAACCGATCCAAGCCGACACTTAAAATCCCAAAATGAAGCGTTGGCAAGGAAAAATGGGTCAAAACAAAGGCAAACATAATCTGAACAACCATTGGTGTCCCGCGGAAAAATTCAATATAAACATTGGCGATAGCCTTTAAAGCAAAATGTTTGGAGAGTTTCATCAATGATAAAGCAACGCCTAAAGCAACGCCTAAAAGCACAACCAAAATAGAAATAATTACAGTAAATACCAAACCGTCAGTAAAATATGGTAAGTATTTTGGCAAAAAATCAAAATTCATAGCTTCTCCTTTTTATTAAATTTGAGTTGATATAAGTATATCATAGACCTAGAAGATGACCGATAAATTAAACAAAGCAAGTGAGCGTTTTAATCCTCTTCTTCTCTTATCTCGGCTAAAAACGCCGTCATTTCATCAGTCAAGGTTAATTTTTTAAGCAAATCCGGTCTGCGTTTAAATGTCTTACGCAAGCTTTCCTTCAAACGCCACTGACGAATTTTTTCATGATTGCCTGAGGTTAAGACCTCAGGAACACGCATGCCGCAAAATTCTTGTGGACGTGTATACTGTGGATATTCCAATAAGCCGCTAGAAAACGAGTCATCAACATGCGAAGCTTGCTGCCCTAAAACATTTGGAACTAGACGTACGATTGCATCTATGACTGCAATTGCCGCCATTTCACCACCAGTTAGGACAAAATCCCCCAGCGATATTTCATCAGTTACCAAGGTTTTTATCCGCTCATCATAGCCTTCATAATGTCCGCAGATGAAAACAAGCTGCTCTTCCTTAGATAACTCCTCTGCCTTTTGTTGTGTAAAACGTGTCCCAGCCGGATCCATCAAAATAACACGTGGCTTTGTGCCTTTAATTGTTTCAAATGCGTCAAAGATTGGTTGTGGCATCAGCAGCATACCTGCTCCGCCGCCATACGGATAATCATCAACATGCTTTTGATTATTCTTGGCAAATGCCCGAAAATTGACCGTATTAATCTCTACCAAGCTATTTTCCTGAGCCTTGCCAATCATTGAATGATTTAAGACCTCAAACATTTCCGGAAAAATTGTCAAAATATCAATTTTCATCGATTAAACCGTCCATTAGCTCAATCAGCACTTCGCCTTTTTCTAAATCTATCTTTAAAACAACCTGCTCAATGTATGGAATTAAAACGTCCTTCTTCCCAGTGCGTCCAACTACCCAAACATCATTAGCGCCTGGAGATAAGATTTCCTTGATTTTGCCAATCGTCACACCATCAGTCGTCTTAACTAATAAACCGATAATCTCGTGATAATAATATTCATCTGCCGCTAAGTCATTTAAATCCTCCTTAGCAATCTTCAAAATTCCATCACGGTATTTCTCTACATCATTAATATTTGAATGTCCCTCAAAGCTTAATAAATCAAAATTTTTATGCTTGCGATGTGTGGCAATCACTAACAATACAGGTGCTTTGCCTTCTTGAAAAAGCGTTAAAGAATTGCCGACTTGATAACGCAGCTCAGGAAAATCTGTTTGCGAAATCACACGCACCTCGCCTTTAATACCTTGGGTATTGACAATTTTTCCGACGTTTAAATAATCTGTCATAACTCCTCCTTTTTATATTTTAAGCACAAAAAAGAAGAAACTCACGCTTCTTCCTTTTTATCCAAAATATTCAATCGCACCTTTTTCTCGCCATCAATACGAACGCTATAAACAATCGTACGAATAGCTTTGATAATGCGACCTTGTTTACCAATCACACGACCGATATCTTCTGGATTGAGACTTAAATTGTATTCCATGAACTCGTCAGACGCGTCAATCGTCAAAACAATCTCATCAGGATAATCAACAAGCGGTTTAACAATGGTTAAAACTAAATCTCTAACATCTTGTTTCATAAGATTACCTCTTATTTTTTAGCGTACTTAGCATCGTGGAATTTTTTCATAACGCCTTCTTTTGAAAGAATGTTACGAACAGTGTCAGACGGCTGTGCGCCTTTGCCTAACCAATCAATAATCAAATCTTCTTTAATTGTAACTTTCGCTGGATCTAATAATGGATTATAAGTTCCAACTGTTTCGATGAAACGTCCATCACGAGGAGAACGAGAATCTGCTACAACAATACGATAAAAAGGTTTCTTCTTAGAACCCATACGTTTTAAACGAATTTTAACTGCCAATTTGGCACCTCCATAAATTATTTACTTACTCAGTATACCAAATAAAAACAAGCTGTCAAGTTTTTTTCTTTACAGGTAAAATGCGGCAAATACTTATCAAAAAGACAAGAAAGCAAGGGGCGATGTAAAAATTTCACCATTTCCTAGTCACAACAGCACTCGAAAAAATCGACAGGGCGCTGACTAAGCCAGATTCCTGCCGATATTTGCTAATTTCGCTACGTGTGCTTATCTATCTTTAGCTATTTCCGCCTGTCGCCATACAACAGTTTTAAAAATCTGACCAATCGTCATCATCAATTTTTTCCGCTTCTTTTCTTTTGCGTGGCTCTTGCGTTGAATAGTACTGAGATTTATTTTTCGGTGCCGCAGGAATTAAAATAGCCAGAACGATATACAAGAAAACTGGACTTCCCACTCCCAAGAACAACAAAACAAGATAAATAATTCGTAAAATCGTTGGATCAAAACCTATGTATTCTGCAATCCCAGCAAGTGTTCCTGTTAAAACAATATTGCTACTGGATTTTGTTAACTTTTTCATTTTTCTCTCCCCCTTAAAAATTTTCATTTTTCTGCATCCTTTAAATAAATATTTCCAGATGTTGTTTTAACATCTAAGCTGACTATTGTCGCACCTTCACGTGTCACAATCTTATATTTATCTGAAACGCCGGCTTTCTCGGTTGTCGTACTTAAATCTTCAAGCCGTTCTAATATTTTACCAAAATTAGTCTTAATCTCGCCACGAAGTCCAAGCTTTCTTGGTATGGCAACTTTAACTGCACCGTTAACATTACTAACGCCAATGCTGCGCAATGTTTCTCGATTGAATGTTAATTTGATGTCGCCATTAACCAGCTTTACTTTGATATTTTGAATATCACCACTCCCTGTAACATTCCCATTAACAGTTGTAATGGTCGTTTCAAGGATTTTGTTTTGAGAGAGCTTAACTTGTCCGTTGACGCCTTCAATCTCTAAATGCGTAATCTCAGCTTCTGAAGCTTTAATATTCCCATTGGTTGACTTTAAGTAAATATCTTCAACAGCAACGTCAGAGAGCTCTATATCGCCATTGATTGTTTTGATTGATAGATTATTTAGCTGAGTTTTTGGTACAGCTACTTTTAAATTAACCGTCATTCGTTTGTTTAAAACACGAAATTTTAGATGTGCTTCATCAACTTCGATACTGCTTTTTTCCTCAAATAAATCCTGCGCATCCTTTTCTTCCAACGACCCGTAAATCTTAACTTGAGCGTGAATTGCAACATAATCTACATCCGAGCTAACAAATTCAATCTTACCTGTCGTATTTTCAATATCAATCGCTGATAAATTCTCAAATTGAAAGTCTTTTTCAATCGTTGTAACAACTCCAGAGAACTTATTGAAAATTGTATCCTCGCTTTTGATGTAATCTTTAACTGTGCCACTTAGTAATGAAAAAGTATTTTTGACAATCTCAGCAGTTTGTTTCGTTGCATCCTTAATCTGCGGCTTTGCCTTTTCAAACTCTTTTTTAGCTTGACTAAACGTCTGATTGATTTGTTCTGAAAAGTCCCGACCTTCCTTAGTCTTCTTTTCAGATACCGGCTCGTCCTCAGCTATACTTTCCTCAACTCGCTTAGCTTCCTCCATTTCCTTTAATGCTTGATAAATTTTTTCATCCTCGGAAGCTGATGGTGTATCAAAATTCTGAACTACTTTAATGTTTTCCCCTTCAGCTTGAGGTTTGTCCCCTTCAAGCTTTTCTAACAAATCAATCGCTTCGTCTGCAGTGATAATCTTCTTATTGACTAATTCTAAAATTCTCGTTTTTTTGTCCATAATTTAAACCTCCATTCGTTATGTCTTTATTATGCAACGCTTTAAGCTCTTTGACATGGGTCTTAAGGACTAAAAAAATTCTAGCGCTAAATTTGTTTAACGGTAGAATTTTTTGTTTTAGATACTAAAATTTTATTTTTTATTCAGCTTATTTCGGCTAACCTCCATGACAACTGGTAGGATAACCGGTCTGCGTTTGGTTTGATCAAAGAGGTAACTATTTAAACGCTCACGAATTTCCTGCTTTAGCTTCGCCCATTCAAAATCATCACCTGCAAGATAGTTTGCCACAACCTCGTCAACGATTTCTTGTGACTCTTTCATCAAATCTCGACTTTGCTTAACGTAAACAAAACCACGAGTTGTCACCTTCGCTTTAGAAATAATCGTTTTATCACGTCGATTAATTGTAATTACAGCAATAAAGATGCCGTCCTCAGACAATACCTTACGATCTCTTAGAACGATATTACCAATATCGCCAACACCAATCCCATCAATCATCACATTCTCTGCTGGCACACTACCAGCAAGGGTAAAGACATTTTGTTTATATTCCAAAATATCGCCACGATTAAGAATAAAGATATGATCAGATGTAATACCGACCTCGCCTGCAAGCTTAGCATGCGCAGATAATTGACGATATTCACCTTGAATAGGAATGAAGTATCTCGGCTTCATAAAGTTCATCATCAACTGTAAATCCTGTGGATTAGCATGTCCTGAAACACGCAAATCACTTGCGATTAGCTTAACCTGTCCGCCTGCACGGTAAACTAAATCCTCAGTTTTTGCGACCTGTGTTTCCATTGCAATCGATGGTGTCGTCACAACATACACTAAATCGCCGTCTTTAATCTTAATATACTTATGATGTCCCTTTGCCATGCGCTGTAATGACTTAATCGGCTCGCCCATCTTGCCGGTTTCTAAAACTAGCAATTCATTATCCGGCGTTTTTGACAGCTGCTTTGGATTAATCAGTAAATCAGCATCTCTCAAATGTAATTTGTGATGCTTCAAGGCAGTCTTGACAATTCGTTCTAAATCTAAGCCTGTCAGAAATACCTTACGACCTGCCTTAGCTGCCGCATCAAAGACTTGTTGAATACGCGCTAAATTGCTTGCAACACTTGCTACGATAATTCGCCCATCCCATTCGGCAATCGTTTCTCTAATTGTTTCAGCAGTTGCTCTTTCACTAGCAACCTGCATTGGATTTTCGGAATTTGACGACTCTGATAATAGCGCTAGAACATTTTGTCCACCGATTTCTGCTAAGCGTGCAAAGTCTGTCGCATAATCCTTCATCGCTGCTTGGTCAAATTTGAAGTCACCTGTGTAAACAATGCTACCGGCGTCTGTTGTTAAGACAATCCCCAAGCTATCCGCAATCGTATGAGTTGTCCTGAAAAATGACAACACTGCATTTTGAAATTCTATTTCCGTATCCGCATCAACAATGTGGAAATCATCATAAACCAAATCGTATTGCTTAACTGTACTCTTGGCAAGCTCAATTGTAAATTTTGAGCCAAAGACTGGTGCATCAACACCTTCCAGTAAATAAGGCAAAGCGCCGATGGCATCTGCATGACCATGAGTCAAGAAAATTGCAGAAATACGGTTCTTATTCTCAATTAAATACGTAAAATCAGGAATAACGACATCAATTCCTAATAAGCTATTGTCTGGATATTTTAATCCGACATCAAAAACAAAGATTTCATCGTTAACCTCAACGATGTAAAGATTTTTCCCATTTTCACGGACACCACCGAGTGGGATAATCTTGATACTACTACTCATATAACTCTCCTTAATTCAAAAGTTAAATCCACTTTTTCATTCTGACACAAAAAATTCAATTCTCAAAACAGGCATTTATCCTGAATTTGAGAATTAATTTTGATGAATACGGTGTATTAACTTATTTATTGTTACTAATCGTTCGGCAATACTTGCTCAATAATCCGCTTAGCTTCCTCTGGCGTACAAGCAACCATTGGCAGGCGTAAGCCGCCAACGTCAATCTTTAGGTGATTAAGCACTGCCTTAACTGGCGCAGGTGAAGGTAGTGAAAACAGGGCATTAGCTTTAGGCAAAATTGACTGCTGCAGCTTACCTGCACGCAATAAATCTCCTGCCTTTAATGCTTGAAACATTTCATAATAATCATCTCCTAAGACATGACTAGCTACAGAAATCACACCCTTTGCACCAACTGCCTTTGCAGCAAATGCTAAGCTGTCCTCTCCAGTATACACCAAAAAGTCCTTTGGTGCTTGAGCAACGATTTCGGTAATCGCATCAATGCCGTGACATTCTTTAATTGCGACAATATTCTGATTTGCTGCTAAGCGTATAGTTGTTGCAACTTCTAGGTTTGCACCGGTTCTTCCCGGCACATTATATAAGATGATTGGTAAATCACTCGCATCGGCAATCGCAGAAAAATGCTGGTATAATCCTTCCTGTGAAGGTTTATTGTAATAAGGCACAACGGCTAAACCGTAGTCAATCCCATCTAGTGCAGCAACCTCCTTGACAAATTCTACAGAGTCCCGCGTGTCGTTGGTTCCAACACCTACGATTATCGGTACACGACCTGCATTAATTTTGATGACTGCTTTAAATAACTCAATTTCCTCATCATGAGTTAGCGTCGGACTTTCCCCCGTTGTTCCGGCAATTACCAACCCTTGCGTATTTGTTGCAAATAAATGCTCAATCAAATCAGGCAACGCAGCAAAATCAATCCGCCCTAATGCATCAAAAGGGGTAACCATCGCCGTGATAATTTCAACATTTTTTAAATCCATTACAACCTCCTCCTTTTTTTCAAATATCCTTTTTTTAGAAAACAAGTGTTTCTGTTTTTCTGACTAAATCTAATTCGTGCAATGTTTCTGCAATTTGAACTGAATTCCATGCTGCGCCTTTGAGTAGATTATCAGAAACAACCCACATATGAACCCCATTTGGCACATCTAAATCTTTCCTAATTCGACCAATAAAGGTTTCTTTCTTGCCTACTGCATTGACCGCTTGAGGATAGGTCTGCATCGCTGGATTATCCTCTAATACTGCACCTGGGAAGTTTTTAATCACCTCTTTAATCGCAGCAATTTCTGCAGCTTCCTTTGTTTCAATATAGATAGACTCTGAATGTGCGCTTAAAACAGGAATACGCACGCAGGTTGCCGTTACTTTAATCGCTTCATCTGACATGATTTTCTTCGTTTCATTCGTCATCTTCATTTCTTCGTAAGTATAATCATTATCTGTAAAGACATCAATTTGAGGTAAGGCATTAAAAGCGATTGGATAATGACGTACATCTCCTGCTGATGGTAATATTTCAGCAACTAAATCCTTTGGATTAACGCCGTCGTTTAAGACTTCACGGAGCTGATTTTCTGTTTCGGCAATCGCTCTGGCACCAGCACCGGACACTGCTTGATAGGTCGAAACAATAATTCGTTCTATGCCAAACGCCTGACGGATTGGCTCTAAAGCAATCATCATTTGGATAGTGGAGCAGTTTGGACAAGCAATAATTCCTTTATGCTCTTTCAGGGCAGCTGCATTGACCTCTGGGACAACTAACGGTACATTTTCATTCATTCTAAAATGACTTGTGTTATCAACAACCACTGCGCCTGCTTTAACTGCATGGGGTGCATATTTAGCTGAAACACTACCTCCTGCTGAAAACAGAGCAATATCCACGCCTGCAAAGCTTTCTTCTGTTGTTTCTTCGACCGTAATATCTTGATTTTTATACTTTAAAACATTACCTGCTGAGCGGCTAGAAGCAAGCAGACGCACAGCCTTAATCGGTAAGCTAGACGCCTCTAGCATTTTAATCATCCTTGCACCGACGGCACCACTTGCACCAACAACGGCAACGGTGTATTTTCTCTCTGACATATCAAACTCCTTAATCTGTTTTCCTCATTTATGATTAATATTGTAAGTTAAAAAACGTAAAAATAAAAGTACTTGTTGCAAAAATAACTCATTTTCCTTAATCACCGTTTGCTTTTTCAAATGTCTAATAACCTTTTTTAAGGTCAACACGATTGAATTTCGGTGCGCCTGCTGAAAGATAATGTGCCAAATTTGGCAAAAAATAATCTAAAACACGCTGATGAAAATTAGGTAAATTGCCAGCCATATGCGGCGTAATTTGGACATTTGCTCTCTCCCATAATGAAGAAGCTACAGGAAGCGGTTCTTCTTCAAAGACATCTAGGGCAGCAAAGCTGATGATTCCCTCATCTAAGGCTTGGATTAAATCCTCTGTGATAACACTTGCTCCACGCCCGACATTGATAAATTTAGTACCAACTTTTAGTTGACGAAAGAAATTTAAATCATAAAAATGATGTGTCGCTTTAGTCAACGGTAAAATATTAACGACTGTATCAACCGTTGGCAATACCTCTTGATAGTTTTTTATCGGTATCGTTTTGGTAAAATGGGTGACTGGCGTGCCAGCTGTATTAACGCCGATTGGGATTGCACCATGGTTATTTAGCTGACGAGCTAGCTCACTTCCGATCGCTCCAGTACCGAAAATCAAGACACGCTCTCCTTCTAATGTCTTAGGCGCAAACAACTTGGTATCCCATTTCTTACTGCGCTGCAAGCTTTGTGCCGCAGTAAATTGATGATTATAAAACATTATCGATAAAATCACATGCTCACTAATCGTCACTGAATGCATGCCACGTGTATTGGTTAGATAAATGTTTTGCGCAGCAATCGCTGGCAAATCAAAGTAATTTACCCCAGCAGATAGCGACTGTATCCATTTGAGCTTGTTGTCTGAAAGCTGTAAAATCTGGTTACTAACTTCTCCCATATCAATGATAATCTCCACTTTGCGAAGATCCACTGTGTCAGGCTTAACGATTACTTGATAGTCTGGCGCTACTTTTTTTATCTTCTCAATATCCAAGCGAAGCGTTGGCGCATAGATGATTTTGCTCATAACTCCTCCATATTAGGATAGGCTGTTGTTGCCGATTATCATGCCATTGACCGAAACATTCTCTTGAGCTGATGAAAATTATCCCGACAATCAAATCATTTCAGACGTCTCTCGTAATCGGGCATAAATGCACAGCTCAAGCTTATCACTCTTTAACTCTATTTTATACCAATAGTGAGTAGAGTGTTTCATTTTTATTTAAATCGATGAATTTTGGATCAAAAACCTTGAGCTTATCCAGCAATATCGCATAATCTGTCGTATCCTTTAGTAGCACACCAACGAGCGCCGGTCCTTTACCACGCTCTGTTTTCTTGATGTATTCAAAACGTGTAATATCATCATTTGGCCCTAAAACATCACTTACTAATTCCCGCAATGCGCCCGGTCGTTGCGGAAAATTGACAACAAAATAATGCTTTAACCCTTCAAAAATGAGTGATTTTTCTTCGATTTCATTCATTCGGTTAATGTCGTTGTTGCCCCCAGAGATGATACAAACAACCGCTTTACCCTTGATTTCATCTTTGATTACCTCAAGTGTAGCCACAGATAACGCCCCAGCAGGCTCCGCAACAATTGCCTGCTTCGTATAAAGCTCAATAATCGTTGAAGCAATCTGTCCTTCATCTACCGCAACCAGCTCGTCGACATATTGCTTAGCCATTTTGTAAGTTTTCTCTCCGACCTTTTGCACAGCAACGCCGTCCGCAAACTTATCAATTTCCGCTAATGACACAGGCTCTCCTGCTTCAAAAGCCGCTTGCATGGATTTCGCACCGAGTGGCTCCGTTCCGATAATTTTAACATTAGGATGTGTTTGTTTCGTATAAGCCGCAATCCCAGCGACTAGCCCACCGCCACCAATTGGTGTAATAATTGCATCAAGCTCTATTTCTTCCTCATCTGCTGTTTCAAAGATTTCAAGCGCAACCGTACCTTGTCCGCTGATAACATCCTCATCATCAAATGGATCAATGAAGGTTTTCTGCTGATCATACGCAAATTGCTTAGCAGCCTGAGCTGCCTGATCAAAGGTATCCCCGATTAGAATAACTTCAACATGCTGAGCACCAAAGAACTCTACTTGTGAAATTTTCTGATGAGGGGTTGTAGTCGGCATAAAGATGTAGGCAGGTATTTCAAGCTCTGCACAGGTATATGCGACACCTTGTGCATGATTGCCCGCACTTGCACAAACCACACCATTTACTAATTTTTCCTTGGGTAAATTCTTGATTGCAAAAGCTGCGCCACGCAATTTAAATGAACGAACTTTCTGTAAATCCTCACGCTTTAAGAAAATATTTGCCGCATACTTCTCGGACAAATAACGATCCTGCTGCAATGGTGTACGAGTCACCAAATCTTTTAAAACAAAATTAGCATATAAAATGCTCTCTTTATTAACCATGTTGCCTCCTTTTCAAAGATGCGAGATGATACTTTAAATTCCTTAGAAAAATCATTTCGCTTGGACGAAATACGTCCGAGTGACCTTTGTCTATTTTGTAAAAACCGCAGTCACTTAAAGCTGTCTTTTTATGCTGCCGTATCTGTAACAGGCAAGCTGAAATTTGTGGACTAATCTCTATTAATCTGTCAAGAATACCTGCGACTTTACTCGTGTAGATGAATCATCTTCGGTTGTAGCAAATCAAGCTGCAATCACTAAAAAGCTCTAGCACACGAAACAAGACGGCAAGCTTCTCTAAGATAAAAAAAGGGGTTGTGACAGAAGTCTTCAACCCTTTTTTAGTGTTCATGATTCACGAGGGATAATGCAAGTGAGCTGAAAAATAGATGAATTCCTAATTTTTGCCCGCTTGCAAATTGCCTTTTATCCCACCTTCTTCTTGAACAATTCATACCTAGTCTTTTGCATTGACAAAAGGCATCATTTCACGTAATTTAGCGCCAACTTCTTCGATTTGAAGACCAGCAGCTTGCTTACGATATTCTTTAAATTTAGGGAAGCCTGCTTTATAGTCATCAGTAAAGTCCTTAGCAAATTTACCAGTTTGAATATCTTTAAGAATACCGCGCATGTTTTCTTTAACCTCTGCGGTAATCACTCGTGGACCAGCAGTGTAATCTCCAAACTCCGCAGTGTTTGAAATTGATTTACGCATCTTGTCAAAGCCACCCTCGTAGATTAAGTCAACGATTAGCTTCATTTCATGCAAAACTTCAAAGTAAGCAAGTTCAGGTGTATAGCCACCTTCAACTAAAACTTCAAAACCAGCTTCGATTAACGCAGTTAAGCCACCGCATAATACTGCTTGTTCGCCGAATAAATCTTCTTCTGTTTCTTCCATAAATGTTGTTTCAAGTAAACCAACACGTGCTGAACCAATTCCTTTTGCCCAATCCAGTGCAATATCACGACAGTTGCCTGTTGCATCTTGATGTGCTACAAACAAGGCAGGTACACCGAAGCCTTCAGCAAAAGTACGACGAACTAAATGTCCTGGGCCTTTTGGTGCAACCATAAAGACATCAACGTCTGTTGGCGGTACAATAACATCAAAATGAATATTGAAGCCATGCCCAAAGCCAAGTGCATTGCCTGCGACTAAGTTTGGTGCGATTTCTGCTTGATACAAATCTCCTTGAATTTCATCTGGTGCTAAAATCATGATGACATCTGCCAGCTCAACCGCCTTGGCAACTGAGTATACTTCAAATCCGTCTTCTTTTGCGGCATTAAAAGATTTACCTTCGCGAATACCAATAATCACATCGTGACCTGTATCACGTAAATTTTGTGAATGGGCGTGACCCTGTGATCCGTAACCAATTACTGCGATTTTCTTACCATCAAGTGCTGGTGTTGTTACATCAGCTTCATAATACATTTTTGCCATTGTTAATCCGC
>JAISYB010000027.1 GCA_031270215.1 Streptococcaceae bacterium
GTCTTAGATAACGGCGAGTTGATTGCAATTGGTCAGCATAAGGAGCTTGTTGCAACGAATGATGTGTATCGTGAAATCTATGAAACACAAAAAGGGAAGGAGGAAGCGTAATGAAAGAATATATTCAAGCAGGGAAATTCTTTTATCATTACTTGAAGAAGTATAAATTCTCTTTCTTGATTGCAAGTATTGCGATTATTATCGGGACTTATTTTCAAGTAAAAGCGCCAGAGTATCTCGGACGTGCAATCGGAGAGCTGGGAGATTACGCAATTAATTATGCGAAAGCTAAAATGACTGCGGTACAAACTGGGCAACCAATGCAAGTCGTTACCCAAGACGCTTTCTTCAAAGTGCTTTGGCAGCTTCTAATCTTCTTTGCTTTAAACAGCATGACTCAATTTATTTTTAATATCCTCTTTAACCGAATTGTTGGTCATGGGACGAATAAAATGCGAACCGGATTGTTTGGCAAGCTTGAGCGAATGACGATTTCATTTTTCGACAAGCACCAAGACGGCGAAATTCTTTCTCGCTTTACCTCGGATTTGGATAATATCCAGAACACCTTAAATCAATCACTCGTTCAGGTTTTTCAAAACGTTGCATTATTCTTCGGGCTATTAATTATCATGTTTAAGCAAAATGTTGCATTGGCTTGGGTAACAGTTGCCTCAACGCCTGTTGCCTTAATTCTAGCCGTCTTTATCATTCGCCAAGCGAAGAAATATGTTGATTTGCAGCAAGATGAGGTTGGTAAGTTAAATGGTTATATGGACGAGAAAATCTCAGGACAAAAAGCGATTATTGTTAATGGGCAGCAGGAAGCAACGATTGCAGGCTTTCTAGAGCATAACGAAGCTGTCCGCAAAGCAACCTTTAAAGGACAAGCCTACTCAGGAATGCTCTGGCCGTTGATGCAGGGTATGAGCTTGTTTAATACAGCGATTGTTATCTTTTTTGGCTCATGGCTGGTTGTTCATGACAAAATGGCGCTCGGTGTCGGCTTAGGGTTGGTTGTGACCTTTGTTCAGTATTCGCAGCAGTATTATCAGCCTTTGATGCAAATTTCCTCAAGCTTTACGCAGCTACAAACTGCCATTACTGGCGCAAGACGTTTGAATGAAATCTTTGAAGAGCCAGATGAAATCAGACCAAAGCAAGGGAAATCTCTTACAGGCTTAAGCCAAGGCGTATCCCTCAATCATGTTGACTTTGCCTATCATTCGGACACACCTATCCTGCGTGATGTTAGTATTACGGTTGATAAAGGCGAAATGGTCGCTCTGGTTGGACCAACAGGCTCAGGCAAAACAACGATTATGAATCTCTTAAACCGTTTCTATGATGTTAATTCCGGCTCGGTTAAGCTGGATAACGTTGATATTCGTGAGTATGACCTAGATGACTTACGTGCACATGTCGGAATTGTTTTGCAGGATTCAGTGTTATTTAGCGGAACAATCAAGGATAATATCGCTTTTGGCAAGCCCGATGCGACTCAGACGGAGATTGAGGCAGCAGCGACGCAGGCGAATATCCATGATTTTATCAAAACCTTAGAGCAAGGCTATGATACACCGATTGATGATGAGAATAACATCTTCTCAACTGGACAAAAGCAGCTGATTTCGATTGCTCGGACAATTATCACCAATCCAGCCCTGCTGATATTAGACGAAGCAACATCAAATGTTGATACTGTGACCGAAGCTAAAATTCAAAAGGCAATGGAGATTGCTATTTCAGGACGAACCAGCTTTGTCATTGCACATCGCCTGAAAACAATCCTCAATGCAGATAAGATTGTTGTCCTAAAAGATGGTGCAGTAATTGAAGAGGGAACACATCACGAGTTGCTCAAGGCTCACGGATTTTATGCCGAGCTCTACCATAATCAATTTGTATTTAACTAAATTCTACTAGATTGCATTAAGGGATTTGCCGCAACAGGCGGAGTCTGAGTTAAAAGTCTTTGCCGCTGTTTAATGTTCGTGATTTGCAAGAGACAAGCAGTGCCGACTAGTCAGCACCTAAGGGAACCCCACTAAGGCACGTTGCCACTAGCTTTAACTTCACTTGCCTGGAAAGCGATAAATTTCCGAACATTGGAATATTGACAACAATTTCCTAATTGCTACATTGTTAAACGCTGCTGTCCCACCTTCTTTTCACAATAACTAAGAACATCCGAGTTTACCAATTGCGACTCGGATGTTTTTGCGGTGCGCTAGTGTCATGTGTCTGCAACAAGCCTTTCGTATTTAGAACAAGTTCTGTTAAATCTATGAATTATATTTAGCAAGCAGTGGGGAAATGTCCTGCGTAATAAAAGAGGTTTGATATTAGTCTAATCCGGACTTACTTTTAGCACTTTTAAGCCAAGCGTCTATCATCATTGCTTTGATTTCACTGCTAGCTTTCAGCGCCTTAAATTTTATGGTAAAATGAGCAAGGATTAGAGAATTTGATGTATCGTAATCATAGATGAATAAGGAGAGAAATATGTACGACCAATTACAAGCACTTGAAGATCGGTATGAGGAGCTTGGAGAGCTTTTAAGTGATCCGGAGGTTATCAGTGACACGAAGCGTTTTATGGCTTTGTCAAAAGAGGAAGCGAATCTTCGCGAAACGGTAGAAACTTACCACCGCTATAAACAAGCTATTCAGACGATTGCAGAAGCAGAAGAACTGTTGTCTGAAAGCTTAGATGATGAACTTGCAGAGCTTGCTAAAGAGGAGTTAAGCGAGGCAAAGAGTGAAAAGATTGAGCTTGAGGAAAAGATTAAAATCTTACTACTGCCTAAAGATCCAAATGATGACAAGAATATTATTATGGAAATACGTGGTGCAGCAGGTGGCGATGAGGCGGCATTGTTTGCCGGTGATTTATTTGAGATGTATCAAAAGTATGCTGTTGCTGAGGGTTGGAAATTTGAAGTACTTGAGGCGAGTATCACGGGCATTGGTGGCTATAAGGAAGTCATTGTGATGATTACAGGAAATAATGTTTACTCAAAGCTGAAGTACGAATCAGGCGCACATCGAGTGCAGCGTGTACCAACGACAGAATCACAAGGGCGTGTTCATACGTCAACGGCGACAGTTGTTGTAATGCCAGAGGCAGAAGACGTTGAGATTGAGATTGAGGATAAGGATTTGCGAATTGACATTTATCACGCTTCCGGTGCGGGTGGTCAGCACGTCAATAAAACCGCTTCGGCAGTTCGCTTGACGCATTTGCCTACTGGTATTGCTGTAGCGATGCAAGACGAGCGCAGTCAGCTTAAGAATCGTGAAAAGGCGATGAAGGTTTTAAAAGCTAGAGTTTACGATCACTATGCGACGGCTGCGCAAAGCGAGTATGATGATGCAAGAAAGTCAAAGGTTGGAACGGGTGACAGATCAGAGCGGATTAGAACGTATAATTTTCCGCAAAATCGTGTGACAGATCACCGGATTGGCTTGACAATTCAAAAGCTTGACCAGATTCTAGCGGGTAAGCTTGGCGAGATTATTGATGCGTTGATTGTCTATGATCAAACACAGAAATTGGAAGCATTAAATGGTTAAATATTTTGAAATATTGGGCACAGACAAGGCAATTGAATTATTATTACTAGACTATAAGGGCTGGGAGAAAACAGATTTATTGCTTAATCTAAGAAAGGAAGTGGATCCCTCGTCCCTTCTTTTTTTAAATCAAGCCAAGCAGAAGCTTCAGGCAAACTATCCACTACAATATCTGATGAACCAAGCACCGTTTTGTGATTTGGATTTGTATGTTGATGAACGCGTATTAATTCCAAGACCGGAAACAGAGGAGCTGGTTGTCCTAATTTTAGAGGATCATCAAGTAGCTCAGCTAGATGTCTTAGATATCGGCACAGGTAGTGGCGCAATTGCTCTGGCATTGAAGTCCGCGCGTCCCATGTGGCAGATTTTGGGAGTTGATATTTCCCAGCAAGCTTTACAGGTTGCAAGAAAAAATGCAGCAGCTTATCAGCTTGATGTCAACTTTAAGGCGAGTGATTTATTTAGCAATGTGTCAGGCTCTTTTGATGTGATTGTTTCCAATCCGCCGTATATTGCCGTTTCGGAGCGGGATTTGATGGATGAGAGTGTCCTAAATCATGAGCCACATTTAGCATTGTTTGCGGACAATGCGGGCTTAGCGATTTATCAGCGCTTAATTGCACAAGCGCAACAGTTCTTAAAGCCTAGGGGATATTTGTATTTTGAAATTGGCTTTAAGCAGGGTGCGGCAGTTAAGGCACTGCTTGAAGCGCATTTTAAGTCGGCTGAAATCGATGTGTTGAAGGATTTGTCAGGCAGACAGCGAATAGTAAGGATGAGATTGAATGACTGAGATTTTATTAGCGAATGATGTGGGAATTTTGCGTGCTGCAAAATTATTAAAAGCAGGAGAGTTAGTGAGTTTTCCAACGGAAACAGTCTATGGATTAGGGGCATTAGCATTAAATAAACAGGCGGTTTCAGAGGTTTTTCGTGCTAAGGGGCGTCCGAATGACAATCCATTGATTCTTCATGTGTCTAATATTGCCATGGTTGAGCGTTTTACTAAGCAAGTGCCCGAGGTTTTCTATCGGCTGGCAGCAGCTTTTTGGCCGGGTAGCTTGACGATGATTTTAAGAGCAAAAGATTTGCCAAAGGAGGTTACTGCGGGGCTTGAAACGGCTGCTTTTCGGACGCCCGATAATGAGGTGACTCTGCGTTTGATTGAAGCTTTAGGCGAGCCAATCGTTGGACCATCTGCCAATACCTCAGGAAAGCCCTCACCGACAGAGGCAGCTCATGTTTATCACGATTTAAAGGACAAGATTGCAGCGATATTAGATGGTGGGCGCTCAGTCGTAGGCGTTGAGTCTACAGTTCTTGATTTGACAAATACGCCGCCATTAATCCTGCGCCCCGGACAAGTGAGCTTAAAGGAATTGCAAGTATTTCTACCCGACTTGGCATATGATAAGCATTTGATTGCTGAGAATGAAACACCTAAAGCGCCCGGTATGAAGTATCGACATTATGCACCAGATGTGCCTGTATATATGGTAGAAAAGTCGGATTTTTCGACAATTAGTGACCAAAAGGAGATTGCGATTGTGGCAGATTCTGCTTTATTGCAACGTTTTAAGAAAGCACAGGTCTTTGAATTGACGCAAAATGATGATGTCAAATTAGCAACGCGCAATCTATATCGTGCGCTGCGCAGCTTTGATCGCCCTGAGCTTAAAGCAATCTATGTTCAGACCTTTTCAGGTGTTGGATCAGCTGCTTACATGAACCGTTTGAAGAAAGCAAGTGTACGGCTTAGCTAGATTAGAATAAAGATGAAAATTTCTTGATTCATCAGGAGCTGTAATAGATTATTTTTAATTTTATTGCAAAATGAAATCAAAATAGAATGGTTCAATCTGCTTTGATTGGGATTCTTTTTCTAGCGACTATTATTTTGAATTTTTTTCTGCGTGATATGGTATTCGTTGACGAATTTTCTATGCCAGCGCTTGTCTTTGTCATTATTACGACAATTTTGCTTAGTGTTTTCGTATTAATTTTATTTTTAGCCCAAGGTCAATTTTACGCAACTGTCCATCAATTAGAGCTAGAAAATCAATCAATTAACGGACAAATTGCACAATTTGAATTGACAAAAAAAGCTCGTGAGCAAATCATAAGAATTCAACATGACTTAAAAAATGACTATTTAGTAATGATTGGCATGCTTGAGTGTGGCGAGAGCGAAAACGTCAGTCAGCTGCTTAGAAAAAAGTTGAAAAATATTGATGATTCAGATTTTTTCTATACGAATCATTCGGTTTTAAATTTTTTATTAAATCATAGGTGTAATGAAGCTAAAAAACGGTCAATTGATTTAAAAATAACTGTTTTATTAGCGGATTCAGTCCGACTAGATAATCAAGTATTAGCAGTTGTACTTGGTAATTTATTGGATAATGCTTTTGCGGCTGTTTTGCGAAATGAGAAGGGCAATCAGTGGGTGCAATTAGAGATAAAAAGTAAATCGGGCTATTTATGGATTAGGGTTGCGAATCGATTTAACACTAATGAATTAAAAAGTCGACAAAAGCGGCAACTAGATGGTTGGGGTATTCATAATATCAAACGCGTTGTTGCGGATAAAAATGGTTTGTATGAAAGTCGTGTAAAAGATGATCTTTATGAAACAACGATAATATTTTTTGATAGTTAACAAAAAACGGCTTCATTATTACCAATTGTGTCGTTAAATCTGCTAATTGTGCGTTACTTAATATTCTGGAAATTTTAGTGCTATACTGATGTCGGTACAAAGTCACAGCTATTATTTTAAACTAGGAGGTTTTTAAGATGTGTAGAAAAACGAAATTTTCAGTGGGTGCAATTATTGCTTTTGGGGGCATCTGGCTTGGCGTTTACCCAAGTAGTGCAGTCATATGGCTTAAATGCAAGGCCATTATATAGTTTGGAAGGCGTAGCAAATGCCTTAGCGAATGGTCGAGCAGTTCTTGCAATCGTTGGTGCACCGTACACTTTTGTTGGCGCAACACATGCGGTTGTCTTACATCAAAATAGCAATGGCAATACCTATATTTCTGATCCTTACGGTAATCGTGTTAGCGGCTGGCATTCGATTGCTGATATCTGGGGACATCAATCACAGGACAGCTTTGATCGTCGAGCGGGCTACGTATTTGTTGAAGTTTAAACATCTATAATAAATAATAAAGACTCTCTATCGTTATTTGCCGATTCGATAAAGAACTTTAACAAAAACAGCTAAAACAGTAAATTGTAAAGAAGGTGGGACAGCAGCGTTTAACGACGTAGCAATTAGGAAATTCCGGGCATTTGCTTGCAAATGTTCGGAAATTTAATGGATTGAAGTTTAGTGGCAACGTGTCTTAGCGGCTTTCCCTTAGGTGCTGACTAGTCGGCACTGCTTGTCTCCCGTGAATCACGAACATTAAACAGCGGCAAAGACTTTTGGGTCAGCCGCTTATTTTTACGCAGTAAAGAAATCTGCAAAGCGAAAATATTGTAAGCGCAGTAGCATTGAAACGCCTGAGTGCAATTATTGTGACTATCGCCTTAATTCCCGTTGTAATCATCCTTGAAAAAGATCTGTTTGCAAAAATTACTTAGACAACAGCAGCTTATTAGCTAAAATCGTTTGCAAATTTTGTAAATTAGCCTTAGAATTTAAGATAGTGTTAAAAGCTTAGTATATGAATTAAAGAATGTATAAAGGAGATGCCAAATGTCACACGTTAAATTTGATTACACACCAGCTTTCCCATTTGTTGCAGAGCATGAAATTGCTTATCTGCAACCAACGATTACAGCTTTAGACAAGCAATTGCGTGAGGGAACAGGTCCAGGCGCTGATTTTCTTGGTTGGATTAACCTACCAGTTGATTATGACAAGGAGGAGTTTGCCCGAATCAAGCAGGCAGCTGCTAAAATTCAAGCAGATTCAGAAGTTTTAATTGTTATCGGTATCGGCGGTTCATACCTTGGCGCACGCGCTGCAATTGACTTTTTGAGTAATTCATTTGTTAATTTACAATCTAAGGAAGAACGTCTTGCACCGCAAATCATTTATGCGGGTAATTCGATTTCTTCAAGCTATCTAGCTCAATTAGTTGATTACGTGGCAGATAAGGACTTTTCAGTTAATGTCATTTCAAAATCTGGAACAACGACTGAGCCTGCGATTGCCTTTCGTGTCTTTAAGGAGTTATTGATTAAGAAATACGGTAAAGCAGAAGCTAATAAGCGTATCTATGCTACGACAGACAAAGCCAAGGGTGCAGTTAAGGTCGAAGCAGATGCAGAGGGCTGGGAAACATTTGTTGTACCAGATGCGATTGGCGGGCGCTTCACCGTCTTGACGCCAGTTGGTTTATTACCAATCGCAGCAAGTGGCGCAGATATTGATGAGTTAATACGTGGTGCAGCCGCAGGGCGTGAGGCGTATTCATCAGCTGATTTGAAGGAAAACGAAGCTTATCAATATGCAGCATTGCGAAATATCTTACACCGTAAAGGAAAAGCAACTGAAATTTTAGTCAATTATGAGCCAAGCTTACAGTATTTTTCTGAGTGGTGGAAACAGCTTGCCGGCGAGTCAGAGGGTAAGGATCAAAAAGGCATTTATCCATCATCTGCCAATTTTTCAACCGATTTACATTCGCTGGGACAATTTATTCAAGAAGGTACGCGCAATATCTTTGAAACAGTGATTAAGGTTAAGTCACCGCGCAAAAACATCAATATCCCAACTGCAGCAGATGATTTAGACGGACTTGGTTATCTGGAAGGTAAAGATGTTGATTACGTCAATACAAAGGCTTTTGAGGGGGTATTATTAGCGCATACAGATGGCGGTGTACCAAACTCAGTCATCACGATTGACAAGCAGGACGAATTTACTTTAGGACAGCTGATTTATTTCTTCGAGATTGCGATTGCTTTGTCGGGTTATATCAATGGTGTTAATCCATTTGATCAGCCGGGTGTTGAAGCATATAAGAACAATATGTTTGCGCTACTGGGTAAGCCGGGCTACGAAGCATTATCTAAGGCGTTAAATGCACGCTTATAAGTGTTATAAATGGGGACTAAGTTTTTGGCTTAGCCCCTTTTTAGAAGAATTAGGCAAAGTAAGTAAGGAGGTTTAAAATGACAAAATCAATTTTATATATTGCAAGGCATGGCAAAACAATGTTTAATACAATTGGTCGAGCGCAAGGGTGGTCAGATACACCGCTGACTGCTGAGGGAGAAGCGGGTATTCACGACTTAGGTCGTGGTTTTAAAGGATTAGGAATTAACTTCAAAGCTGCTTTTTCGTCAGATTCCGGACGAACACTTCAGACAATGGGAATTATCTTAGATGAGCTGGGGCAGCCAAAGATACCTTATTTGCGGGATAAACGATTGCGGGAGTGGTGTTTTGGTTCTCTTGACGGCGGTTATGATGGGGAGCTTTTCGGTGGTGTTTTGCCAAGAACGGCTGCATTCAAAGAAGTTAATGGGGATTTTACCAAGGTATCCTTTGAAGCGCTAGCTAAAAGTATTCAAGAGGTTGATACGGCAGGCTGGGCAGAGGATTGGGCAACCATTCGTGAGCGGATTTGGACGGGCTTTGAGGATATTGGACATTTTTTGGAGAAAAATGGTGGCGGTAATGCACTTGTCGTCTCTCACGGTATGACCATCTCAACTTTAATCAAGCTGATTGATGACACGCAGCCAAACGTTCAAAATTTGGATAACGGCAGCGTGACCAAGGTTGAATATTCAGCGGAGAATGGTTTTTCATTATTAGCGATAGGTGATATGACTTATCGTCAGCTTGGCGCAGAAACGTTAACGGATTAAGAGGTAGCAAGAGATGTTTGAAGTAAATGAATTAATCAATAGTAAGCAGCAAGCGATTGAACGTTCGATTATTAAGACCTATCGTAAGGATATTTGGACGAAGTTTGTTAAAGCGATTAATGACTTTGAAATGCTTGCCTCCGGTGATAAAATTGCTGTTTGCTTGTCAGGCGGCAAGGATTCAATGCTTTTGGCTAAATGTTTTCAAGAGCTCAAACGTCACGGTAAGATTGATTTTGATTTAGTATTTTTAGTGATGGATCCAGGATACAATGAGGTTAATTTACAAGCGATTAAGGAGAGCGCCAAGCTGCTTGGTGTGCCAATCACCCTTTTTAAGGCGAATATTTTTGACTATGTTTACGGCTTAAAGGCGGGCAGTCCGTGTTATTTATGCGCCAAGATGCGTCGAGGTCATCTTTATCAGAAAGCACAAGCATTGGGCTGTAATAAAATTGCACTCGGTCATCACTATGATGATGTTCTTGAAACAATCCTATTGAATTTATTCTATGCAGGTGAGGTTAAAACGATGATGCCCAAATTGCATGCTCAAAATTTTGAAGGGATTGAGCTGATTCGCCCGCTTTATTACGTTAGAGAAAAAGATATTAAAAGATGGCGGGATTACCATAAACTAAATTTTATTAACTGTGCATGTCGATTTACCGAGGAGGTCGGCTGCGGGATAGATGGCACTTCTGCCAATCCAAACAAATCCAAACGGGCAATAATGAAGCAACTTTTGAAGGATTTGAGCAAAGACAATCCATATTTAGAGCAATCACTCTTTAAATCGGTCGCTAATATTAATTTAGACGCAGTTATCGGCTATAAAAAGGGCAATACAACTCATACATTTCTTGAAAAATATTAGAAAAGATAAATAAATGTTTTTTTAACAAACATTACCTGATAATACACAGATTATTGAGAAGAAACTAGAACTTTTTTCAATATAATGATTGATTATTTTGAAATAAACTAATAGAATAGTAATATAGAAATTAGAGATAAACTTCTAATCAATTAAAGCATCGGAATGGATGATTGTGATATGAAAGGTAAAAAATTTAAAAAATGTCAGCAAGAATGTTTGATTTTAATATTATTGATTCTGCTAGTATCTGGCAGTACACTTTGGCTGAGAAAAGAGCATTGGCGAGGAGTTGTTTCGGCTGTCTTAGAAATCTCCAAGCTGCAGTCTGAGTCTGAAAAATGCTTGGATCGAATCGAGGTCTTTGTGCACACCAAGCCGGAGGATTTATCGATTAGTCATCTGGAGATATTAGAAAA
>JAISYB010000057.1 GCA_031270215.1 Streptococcaceae bacterium
GACATTCCAGATGGCGACCCTTGCGCTTAGGTCATCACCATTACTTGTTAGTGGCAATACCGAAACATACTTAGCATAGGTGCCGGCAAAGATACCGAGTGTGGCAATTGCGCCTAAAACGCCAATACTTGCGAGTTTACGTTTATTGATTTCCCATTTTTTCATCTTATTCCCCTTTCACACAACTGTTCTAAACCACGACAAAATATCGACCATTAGCTGTTTTTTGGCAGCTAACGCTCAATTATCTATCCTTCATTATAAAAAATATGCGTAAGGAGGTTAACGTTCGTTCGTTCGTTCGTTCGTTCGTTCGTTCGTTCGTTCGTTCGTTCGTTCAAGTAGTTTAAACATGACAACCCCTCCTGTCAACTTAAATCTTCAACTTTATAAACCATTTCATTACATTAATTCTAACACATAACTCAGAGAAAAGAAAGCGAAAGCTTAACGAATTTTGGAGAAAAATCAGCTAGAGCTTAAAATTTCACGGCAGCTTTTAAACGTGATTGTTTTACTTTTTTAATCGGTATTAATTATAATTGTTTGAAAACAATTTCATAATTTGAGTGGTAACAAATGTCATATTTAGTAAGGTGCTTTCTTTTTTTACAGCTTCTTTGAGTGGAACTGGTTGTGTTTGAATCGAGAAGCTTGCCAGAAGCAGTTCTTCCATCTCCCTTAATTCACTATCTAAGCCGCCACAGATAGCTACAGTTGGAATATTTTGTTTGAGACCATGTTTGGCAACGCTAGAAGCGACCTTACCGTTGATTGTCTGTGAGTCCATTCGACCTTCACCTGTTATCAGTAAATCACAGCCTTCAATAAGCTTATCGAATTTGATGAATTCTGCGATTGACTCAAAACCTGATTGGATACTACCGCCTAAAATAGTAATTGCGCCGCCTAATCCACCAGCTGCACCAGTTCCATTAATATTTTGCAAATTTATCCCATATTTTACTTTGATTTTATCTACAAATTCTTGAGATGCTAAAGCTTGTCTTGCTAAAATTTTTTCTGTCCCACCTTTTTGTTTACCGAAAACATTAGCATAACCAGCTTCTCCTGCATAAAGATTATTTACATCTGCAAAACCGAAAATATCTATTCCTGAAAAATCTGCTAAATTTGATAAATCTCCGATTTCTGGATTCGCACCTAAACCACGCAATAAGCCAAATCCGCCATCTGATGTGCCGCTACCTCCAAGTGTCAAAATGATTTGTTCAGCTTTTTGTGCTTTCGCAGCCATTAATACTGCTGCCAAGCCATAGGTATCTGCTTGAGTAATCGTTTCAGGACTTGGAATAATTTTATCAATACCAACGATGTCTGCTGTTTCGATAATTGCTGTCTTGATATGTTCAATCTCGGTCAGCAAGTACGGTGCGATTAAAGGTCTATGAAGTAAATCCACCGTTTCAACTCTCCTTAACTCTCCGCCAAAAATATCAAAGAGTACATCAAGAGTCCCTTCTCCGCCATCGGAAATCGTTTGTGTCACGACTTCTGCATTTGGAATTGCTTTTAAAATACCAATTTTTGCCGCTTCATTAAGTTCTTTTGATGTTGCTGATCCTTTAAAAGAATCAATCGCTACTAAAATTTTCATATTTTCCTTTCAAACAGCTTATCCGATGATACGGTTGATTTTTTGAATTATGATTGATAAAAAGTTAATACCATTATAGATTATTTTACGATAGCTGTCAGTCCTTCACTCCGTATCTTTAACGTCAAGCACTGAAAATAGGATTACAATCACGAACACATGTTTTTTTGTAATTGTATATCGTAATATCAAAAACACTCAGACCAAACGCACGCAGTCTGAGTGAATCAACTTTTTTAAACCTTTAATCGACTTGTTCTGCTCGGATTGTTCCGAAATTAATACTAATCGTTGGAAGCGCTGTTGCCTTACCAAGTGAGTTGTCTTTTGCGTCGTTTGCGGATATTTCGTCTGAATTTTCTCCTTTTTCAAAGTCCCATTTCCAGAGGACAACGATATCTTTATCCTCTTTGACATTACCAAGATTAGTTGCATTATCACCATCAGTATACATGCCTGCCAATGCGGCATCAACATTTTTCCATGGAATAGAAATATAATCAACGGTGCCACCCAGTAGATATGTATTATCACTCCAGTTAACCATTGGCGATTCATCTCCGTTTTCACCAAAATTAGTTAAAACGGCAAACCATAATTGACCTTTAAAGACGTCGGTCTCGACTTCATCAGTGATAATTGCGCTTGGTGTTATATCTCCTACGGTTAACTTATAAGTCACTTCAGTTGTAGGAATTTTGGCTGCCTTTAACCGCGAACCACCACCACCAGTAGCATTAGTAATCCGAAACATTTTAAAGCCATGCGTACCGGGAGCGACAAGGTTGTCACCGTTATTGGTAAAGACCGTGGTGTCTACGGTCTCCTCTGTCACACCATTATTATGCCCACTATTAGCGTAATTACCACTCTCATCACCACTATTACCGTAGTACCATTTACTAAAGAGTTCAACATTATATTCAGCATTCCGCCCGACATTCCAGATGGCGACCCTTGCGCTTAGGTCATCACCATTACTTGTTAGTGGCAATACCGAAACATACTTAGCATAGGTGCCGGCAAAGATACCGAGTGTGGCAATTGCGCCTAA
>JAISYB010000059.1 GCA_031270215.1 Streptococcaceae bacterium
CTCTTACGGAAAAGCTAGTGGCAACGTGCCTTAGGTGTTGACTAGTCGACACTATTTGTCCATCGTGTATAGCATAGTCCGAGTGGAGCTACCTAAAACCGTCGCAGGCAAAGGGTACAGCTGCAAAACCATGCAGGAGTGAAACTCTTGTGAGTCGAAAGTGCTGTCTGGTTGTTCCACGATTTAAAAGGTAAAGGAGTTGACAATTATATCATTTATGATATAATAAAATTATGGAAAAACCCAAATTTGATTATTTAGTTAGACCGAATGGCGAAATTCCCTTCGAGGATTTTTTAAAGTCTCTGCCCAAAAAAGATATGATTAAATTTTTAGGTATCATTCAAGATACTGAAGATTTTGGCTTATCAGTCGCAATTAGGATGAAGTGGGTTAAAAAGCTAGACGATAATCTTTTTGAGCTACGTTCAAAACGAAGTTCTAATATCCAGCGTGCGATTTATTTTCATTATTATGATGATCGATTTATAATCACGCATGGATTTACCAAGAAAACGCAGAACACGTCCAGAAAAGAAATCAACCAAGCGATTCGCCTAAGAAAAGAATTTCAAGAAGGAGTTGATGACATTGAGAACTAAATCTGTTAATCATTTAATTGAAGATTTTTCTAAAAACGATGCTGAATTTCGTGAAGCATTTGAAAAAGACAGAGAACGTGCAAAAGTTGCTATTGCTTTACTAGAACTTCGTGAGCAGGAAGGCTTGAGTCAACAACAACTCGCAGATAGAGTTGGTAAACCTCAATCAATGATTGCCCGAATTGAAAGTGGGCGAGCCAATGTCACAATGGCAACAATCATTGATATTGCTTATGCACTAGGCAAAAAAGCAGAGGTAAAATTTGTTTGAAATGTTAAAAAATGAATAGTGGTTTAAAAGGCAGTGATTTATTTGATAAATTTTCTGCTTTTTTTAGTTCTGCTCAAACCAGATTTGATTGTATTTTCTTTTAAATACCTGTTAAACTTTAAACAGAGGCGCAAATTTTGCCCCAGCCTTGTTGCGTCAGAGAACATTTTGCGGCTAAAATAATGATTTCAATATAATAATCTGTTTGCAGTTTCAGAAGATATAGCCGAAGTGATATATTCAAGTGCAAAACGATTCCTTTTTTGGTATGATTGTAAAAGTTAAACGGGAGAATGACGTTGACAAGATAGTAGAGATTAAAAAGATATTCGGAGGTTATGTTATTGTGAGCAACGAGCATATTGAAACATTAAACGATCAGATGTTAGCACGGCGGGAAAAAATGGCGCAAATTCGTTCTAAAGGGATTGATCCATTTGGCAAACGGTTTGAACAAAAGGATACAGCGGAAGATTTACATGAGAAGTATGGCGATAAGAGCAAGGAAGAATTACTGGAATTAGGTCAATCTGCAACGATTGCAGGGCGAATGATGACTAAGCGTGGCAAAGGCAAGGTCGGTTTTGCTCATTTGCAGGATAGAACAGGGAAAATTCAAATCTATGTTAGAAAAGATGCGGTTGGTGAAGCAGCGTACGAAATCTATAAGCATGCGGATTTAGGAGATTTCTGGGGTGTGACAGGCGAAGTAATGCGTACTGATATGGGTGAGCTGTCGATTAAAGCCGAAGAGGTCACCTTGCTCACTAAAGCCTTACGTCCATTACCGGATAAATACCATGGATTAACTGATGTTGAAACACGTTACCGCAAGCGTTATTTGGATTTGATTTCAAACCAAGACAGCTTTTTGCGATTTGTCAAACGCTCGCAAATCATTTCTTCAATTAGAAAATACTTGGATGCTTTAGGTTATTTAGAGGTTGAAACACCTGTTTTACACAATGAAGCAGGGGGTGCTGCGGCACGTCCATTTATCACGCACCATAACGCATTAGATAAGGATTTGTATTTACGAATTGCCTTAGAATTACATCTGAAACGTTTAATCGTTGGCGGTATGGAGAAAGTATATGAGCTTTCTCGTGTCTTTAGAAATGAGGGCGCTGATACAACGCATAATCCGGACTTTACCATGCTTGAGATTTATACTGCCTATACAGATTTTACCGATGTGATGAATTTAACCGAGGGGATTATTTGCAACGCAGCGCAGGAAGCTTTGGGAACAACAGAGGTGACTTATGAGGATACTGTGATTGATTTGGGCAGTCCGTTTAAGCGTGCGCATATGGTTGACTTGATTAAAGCGGCAGTTGATGTTGATTTCTGGCAGATTACTTCATTAGAAGTAGCAAGACAAGCAGCAGATGAAAAAGGTGTTGCCTACGAAGAACATTTTACAATTGGTCATATCATCAATGAATTCTTTGAGCATTTTATTGAGGATACGCTTATTCAACCGACATTTGTCTATGGACATCCTGTTGAAATCTCGCCACTGGCTAAGAAAAATGCGGAGGATCCACGTTTCACTGATCGCTTTGAATTATTTATTACCGGTCGTGAATTTGGGAATGCTTTTACCGAGTTAAACGACCCAATCGACCAACGGGAACGTTTCCTAGCGCAAGAGGCGGAGCGGAATGCAGGAAATGACGAAGCGCATGGAATTGATGAGGATTTTGTAGAAGCACTAGAATACGGTATGCCACCAACCGGCGGCTTGGGTATTGGTATTGACAGATTAGTTATGCTTTTAACCAATGCGACTTCGATTCGTGACGTCTTGCTATTTCCAGCGATGAAGTAAAAAATTAAGTGAAAGCTTAAAGGTATACTAGGAGCGCTACTACCGCTTAAACATTTGATAGAAATTAGAATTGATTTGCTGATTGCGATTGTTATGATGATATTTGAAGTAGTAATAGACAATGGAAGTCAATCGGGAACATCATGTTGAAAAACCGTCTTTCTTCGGCAGGATACAAAGCGACTTTTGTAAAAGCTGAGGAAACAAAAAGAAATTATCTCAAATAATCTTGCGCCTATTTTGGGCGTGTGCTTACAATTTCACCTAATATGTGATATACTTTTAGTGTTGCATAACGGAAAAACGTCTTTCGATAACTTTTGCGGTTGGTAGCTGGTTTAAGTATAATCGAAAGGCTTTTTTTAAACCTAAACTTTTCGTTGCGCTATTCTGAATAAGCTTTGTTGCTTTTTAGCCACTACGGAATTTATACTTTGAAATTATTATAAAAATCAAGTGCGAAGCTATTTCTTTTTGAACGTTTTTGGAGTATCATAGAAAGAGTAGTGTATTTTTGGTGAGTAGAAAATGACAAAGGTTCAAAAATTCGTTTCTAGCTTCAAAATTCATGATCTGTGGAATGGAGTATTATATATGAATAAAACAGCTCTGAAAGTAATTGCTGTAATTAGCGCAGCTACGTTGGCTGTAGTGGTTTGTGGGGCTGGGCTCTTGAAGGAACATCAAAGGCAATATGAGAGAAGGCTTGATTATGCTAAGGCAACATTGGCAGATGAGCAGGCTAAAATCAAAGACCTAGAGCGTTTAGCCACAAGCTTTTACATCGGTAAAAATCAAGATTTCTTAAATCAAGGTATTCAAAGCTCAACTGTTGAAAAGGCGACAGCGCAGCTGGATGAATTTAAGACAACCGCTGCGGACTTTGCGATTAAGCCTACGGAATTGCCAAAGACGGCAAAGACACTTGCCAAGGAAAAGACGGCACTTCTGGAAAAATTAGAGCATACCTCTGAGAAGCTTCAGCTCCAAAATCGTTGCAATGAGCTGTTTAACACGCCAATTGTTGATTGGACGGATAAGGGACAAGGCGTGATTATCAAGGAAACTGCGACACTCACGGAGGCTCAAAAAGTGATTAAGCAATGCAAGCAATTTAAAGATGATGCTTGGTATCAAAATATCACGAATTATTTAAACGCTGCAGTAAATCAAATCAACGAAGTAAATACAGCGCAGCAAATTATTGATACGCTGACGAGTGAGAAAACGGGAACTTATGATGATTATCTAAATTTAATAGGACGTGTGGAAAACATTCAAAATAATGAAATCAGGATAGCGTTGGAGCAGAAGATTCCGGCGGTTGCAAGCGCCCTTGGGATTGCAGAGGATGCGCAGATAACATTTACGACAGAATGACTAATGGATAATAAATAGAAAAAAACGGAAAGTGGAGAAATCATGAACGAAACGATTAACTTACGAGAAGTCTTTGAGATTTTAAGGAAGCATTTGGTAGTTATCTTAGTTACTACTTTTGTTGGACTTGCAGCTGCAGGGGTGATGACCTTTTTTGTAATCACGCCACAGTATAGCTCACGTGCGCAGCTAGTAACGGATATTAAAGGTTCTGAAAATGGTGCAGCTAATGCAGGAGATTTAAGCTATAATCTGCAAATGCTAAATACTTACAAGGATATTATTAAACAAAGCGATGCGTTTGCCAAAAAAGTACAGTCACGCTTGCTTTCGGAGTATAAGACAGATTTAAGCATAGGTGCGATTAAAGGGGCTTTAGGAGTCGGTCAATCTGAAAATTCGCAGATGTTTTCAATTTCTGCAACTTATCCAGACCCAGCAATTGCGGAGCATATCGCAAATGCGGCGGCGGATTCTTTTCAAGATACGATTAAAGATGTCTGGTCATCTGTTAATAAAGTCAGCGTAACTTCACGAGCAGTTGCAAGTACAGCACCGTCTTCACCAAATAACAAGTTAAATCTTTTGATTGGTACGGCAGTCGGGCTATTAGTCGGCATTGCCTTGGCACTTTTGCTACAGCTATTAGATAGAACGGTAAAAGAACCCCGTTTTGT
>JAISYB010000151.1 GCA_031270215.1 Streptococcaceae bacterium
ATTCCTCGCACTCGCATTAGCTTACAGTATCAGCTTCTTGCTCAACCGTCTGCTTTATGCGATTATCAAATACGATCTCGTTCAAATCACGCTTGGCAATGTTATCTTCGCAATTGTCATTGCCTTAATCATCGCCTTTCTTGCAGCACTGCTACCAGCAAGACGTGCCGCTAAGATGGATCCGATTAAGAGTCTTTCAGTAGAATAACGACGCACTTACAATTACAAAGGCAAATCGTTTGAATTGCGACAGCTACTCCAAGACAAATAACAATTCAGACTATCTCTATCGCACATCGAAAAAGACTCTTACTGAGCAGCAAAAAACAACGGAGCTATATATCAGCTACCGTTGTTTTTTTGTTGTTCAAAGACCGTAACTACCCCTTAACAGATCCTCCGGTAATTCCTTCAACATAGTATTTTTGCATGAACATAAAAAGTAATGTAATCGGAATGGCAATCAAGACACAGCCTGCTGAAAATGCCATAAACCATTTGTTAATTGCATCTTTTTCGACCATTCTAAATAAACCAATCGCAACCGTATACTTATTGACTTGATCGCCTAGAATAACCTTGGCAAAAATAAAGTCCATCCAAGGTCCCATAAAAGCCATCAATGCCGTATAAACAATAATCGGTTTAGATAGCGGCAGAGTAATCTTAAAGAAAATATCCTTTCTGGTCGCCCCATCAATCATCGCTGATTCATCTAATGAATAAGGAATCGTATCAAAGAAGCCTTTGGCAATGTAGAAGCCTAACGCCGAACCTGCTGAGTAGACGATAACCAAAGCAATTAAGCTTTGTGTTAAATTCATTGCTTTTAAAATATAATAAACAGCAATCATGCTCATAAACCCTGGAAACATGTTAAGAATTAGGGCAAGCTTCAAGAAGCGATTACGGAATTTAAATTTAATCCGTGAGAGCGAGTACGCCATTGCGACTGTGATAAATGTACTGATAGTGCAGCTAGCGATTGCAACTATTAACGTATTAAAAAACCACCGAAGAAACGGGAAGCTGTCATTGTCAAAAAGCATTTTATAGTTAGAAAGCGTAAAGCTCTTTGGAATAATGTAGTCAACAAAAGCTGTCCCCTCACCACGAAAACTCGTCAAGACAATCCAGGCAATCGGAAAGAGCCAAATAACCGCTAAAATACTCAAGATAATATAAACAATCGCTAGATTTAATTTCCTTTTCCTAATCATTACGCTGCACTTCCTTCCTTATAAGACTTAGTTCTAGTGTAAGCCAAAAGACTAAAGACAGCACTTAAGACGAAAATCAAAATACCAATGACACTCGCTAAGTTATAATCAGCTGCTTGAACCGTCAGCTTATAAAGCCACGTGACTAATAAATCCGTCTGACCTGCTTGATAGTACTCCGAGCTAGTCGGGCCACCGCCGGTTAATAAGAAAATGACATTAAAATTATTAATATTACCGATAAATTGTTGAATTAAGGTCGGCGTCATAATCAATAAAATCTGAGGGAAGGTAATGGATTTAAAGATTTGAAATTTATTCGCACCGTCTATTTCTGCAGCTTCGATTTGCTCTGCTGGCAAATTCATAATAATCCCTGTTGCAATCAACATCGTTACCGGAATACCTACCCACATATTGACAAAGATAATTGAGAATTTCGCCCACAAGCCGTCACTTAAAAACGGTAATGGAGCGTTGATTAGATGGAGCTGTTGCAATAAAGCATTGATTGGTCCTGCATCATGAAGCAAATTACGCATAATCAGTAAGGAAACAAACTGTGGTACCGCCATTGTAATAACAAACAGGGTGCGCCACACTTTTTTCCCACGCAAGCCTTTGGCATTAATCAACAATGCTAAGACAATCCCAAAGAAGAAATTCGTTACTGTTGCAAATACTGCCCAAATCAACGTCCAAGTTAAAATCGGGAAAAATGTACTCGACATTCGACCACTAAAGATTTCACCAAAATTTGCCAAACCTACCCAATCAAATAAATGCTTTGGCGGCAAATGATTGTGATCATAGCTAGTGAAAGCTAAACAAATCATATAAATCAGCGGCAAGATGGTAAATAATAAAATGCCAATCAAAGGAATGGACATCAAAGTCATATGAAATCTGCCATTTGCTAAAGTCTTAAAGTCTGTCCAAAAGCTTGGTGCACACTCACCTGCCTGATTTAAAAGATAAAGCTTGCGGCAACTTTTCAGACTGCACCAATAAACATAAATAAAAACAGCACAAAAAATAACAGCAGCAAGTCCAAAAATCAGCAGTAGCATTGAGTTGTCACCTGCAATCGGCACCTGCATCGAAATGCCATCAACAACTTTTTCCTCAACGCCCTGCGTTTTCACTCCTAACGTCAATAAGCCTTTTATTGCCGGAATAACTTGGATGACAAACGTCAAGAGAAATAAAATTTCTGATATAAGAAAAAGTGACCCTTTGATTAATTGCTTATTTGCAAAATTACTAAAACCCATGATGATAAAGGATAGCTTACTTGAAATCCCACCACGTTTGAAAACCTCCCAAACGCTCAGACTATCCTCATCAATAAACGTCTTATTCATTGTCTTTCCTTTCTAAGATGAGGTATAAAAACAATCAAAAAGCTACGTATCCTTTGAAACGAAAGCCCTGAGACTTTTGCTCAGAGGCACGTAGCTTATCTAGCCGTCTTTAACATGCTAATTTTTTATTTTTCGCCAGAAATATCTTTGACTAATTGATCTAGTTTAGCTTGGTATTGATCAGCCTTGATTTTACCATTGTAAGCGTCACTTAGCACCGCTGCTGAAGCTGTCCAGAAGTTAGTCATTTCAGGAATTTTCGGCATAACAACTGAATAGCTTGGATCACTCATTTGCACGACAGCATTTGCCAAAGCATCTGATGTTACATATTCTGCTGCTTGAATGTTTTTGTTTGATGGAATAATATTACGTGTTTCATCTTTAAATTGCAGCTCCTGAACACTCTCGCCTGAAAGGTATGCCGCTAATTTATAGGCATTTGCTAATCGCTTGGTATCTTCTCCAGACGGCACAGCATTAACTGCATAAAGCTTCACGCCTAGAAAGGCTTTTTGCTGAACTTCCTCACCACCGATATTAATCTTTGGATAAACAGCAACGCCTAGATTGTCTTTACCAACAGCCTCGATTGCTTTAGCTTTATTCCACGGACCGCTTTCAAATGATGCAATCGCACCGGATTTAAATTTTGATAAGGTGTCGTCTGCTGTATTGACTAAGCCTTTATTATCCTTTTGTTGTGCAATCCATTCAAGAACGGCAACGCCCTTGGCATTATTCCAATTAGTTCCTTTAACATCTTCACCGTTGGCTCCAAAAAGATAATCTCCCACAGACATAAACAGTGGTGCAATATCATAGGCATTAACTTCCTTTAAGCTCATACCCATTGTTGCTTTGGAAGTAATACTTTCATACGTTGCAATATCTGCCTCAGACAGTTTTGTTTTATTGTAATAAAGTACTTGAGACTCGATACCATAAGGAAATGCGTAGGTTTTACCTTTATACTCTGCGCCTTCTACTGCATTTTCTGCCTGTTCTGACTTGATTTCTTTGGCATATTGTTCTGGAATCGCTTGGATAACACCTGAATCTACCAGCTGACCTAATTGATCATGCGGTAAAGCAAAAACGTCTGCCGCAGCACTCGGATCCTTCTTAACATTCTCTTGTGCCGTTGCATCTGCCGTTTCAATTACTTTAACAGTAAGCTTCGGATTTTCCTTCTTAAAATCTTCAAGTGCCGTTTCATAAAACTTCTTTGATTCACTCGTAACCCATAGCTTCAGTGACTGACTGTCTTGCTTTTCAGCCTTGCTCTCTTTTTTAGACGAGCCACAGGCTGTCAAAGCAAGCACCGATAACCCTAGAGTGACACTACCAAAAATCACATTTTTAAAACTTTTTCTCATGTTACATCTCCTTAATTATTTATTTTTTCAACGTCATCATTATGCAATCGTTTTCCGAAAATGTCAATACTTTTTTATAAATTTATTTTAAAAAATATAAATATATGTCTGATCTCTTTGATTTAAAAGCTTTTTTAAGAATTTTGATGTTTAACGCAAACGTTTCCTGATTTTTAGTTGAAACCAATTCTTTTTTATGTTATATTTTCTACACAATAACAACGAACTATCGTTAATTACAAAAAAATAAAGGAGAATTTTAATGAATACTTCCGCTATCTACCATCGCCCAGAAAGCGAATTTGCTTATCTTTATCAGCCAAATATGATGCATATCCGTCTACGTACCGCAAAAGAGGATATCAAAACCGTCAAATTACTGGCGGGTGATCCTTATAATTTACATAGCGATGCTTGGATTTCACGCCCACAATTGATGGAAAAATATCTAACAACCGATCTTCATGACTACTGGTTGATTGAAACAACCGCACCATTTAAACGCTTATCCTATGCGTTTGAATTAACCGGAAATTCTGGAGAGGTTTGCTTTTATGGCGATCACGGAGTATTTCCACCAGAGGAGCAATACTATTTCAATCCAAATAATTATTTCAGACTACCATATTTCCATGAAATCGACCGAGTGAAAGTGCCTGAGTGGATCAAGCAAACCGTTTGGTATCAAATCTTTCCTGAACGCTTTGCCAATGGGGATACAACTAATGACCCAGCAGGCACACTGCCTTGGGACAGCAACAGACATCCCGAACGTCAAGACTTCTTTGGCGGAGATTTAGAGGGTGTGATTGCACACCTAGATCATCTCGTAGAGCTTGGTATCAATGGCATTTATTTCTGCCCGATATTCAAAGCACATTCCAATCACAAATACGACACGATTGATTATAAAGAAATTGACCCAGACTTTGGCGATAAGAAAACCTTCAAACGCTTAGTTGACGCTTGTCACGCACGAGGAATCAAGGTCATGCTGGACGCTGTATTTAACCACATGGGCGACACTTCACCACAATGGCAGGACGTTTTAGCAAATGGCGAAAATTCCAAATACGCCGACTGGTTTCACGTCAATCAATACCCAGCCGTCTATACACAAACAGACGACTTTGAGTTTTCAGGCGATGCAAGCTATGACACATTTGCCTTTACACCTCACATGCCAAAGCTCAATACCGCCAATCCAGAGGTTATAAACTTCCTGCTCGATATC
>JAISYB010000153.1 GCA_031270215.1 Streptococcaceae bacterium
CTCGCCATCACTAAATATTCCCCCGCAAGCTCCAGCTCTAGCGTCTGCATGCCATGAATATATGCCAGATATTGCTCAATCACTTCTAAAAGCGGCACATCATAAATATCAACCTCAAATTTTGATACTAAATGAAGTAGCAAATCTAGCGGTCCTTCAAATCCTTCAATTTTTATATTAATCATAATTTCCTCTAAAATACGGCTCAAGAGTAACTAGGGTAGCCAATCCAAGCTGCTCTTTTAGCTGATGAATGTTTTTCCCTGCCTGAATTTCCTTTAAAATATACTGCTCTCTTAATTTGGCAGGCGAGAGAGCTTCAAAGTCAAATTGCTTTAACACTTCCTTAATCTTTTTATGTCCCCATTGCCTAGTAAATGCGTGTCCGTGGTGTTCAAATAAAAAGACCTTGCCTGCTTGAAAGGAAGAAAGCTTTATCCTTAGCTCTGTCGTCATCGGAATAATTCTTTGTTTATTTTTCAGTTTAAGCTCAATAAAACCGTAGGCTATATTCACATCACTTGATTTGATTTGTAAAACATCTTGAATATTCAAACCAGTTTCTAAAATAAAGATAATTAAAAAAATTGGCAGAGTTAGCTGAGCTTGATATATTGCTGAAAAATCTTTTTTTTCGGCAATGGATACCTGCTTTTTAGGAATCGGCTTGGTTTTCAACTTTAGCAATTCATCAATCTGATGCGTTTTGAATAGATATAGTAAAAATTGATTAATCGCGGACACTTTTCGCTGCTGCGTAGGCGCTTTTAACTGGAGCTTTTGCAAGTTATATTGAAATAAATCAATTGATTGCTGGTTAAGCTTAGACAGCTGAAAATCAAACGCTCTGGCAAATTGATTTAAATCATAACGATAGCTTGCCAGAGAGTTTTCGGATAGCTTTTTTTTCTCCAAGAATTGATTAATAGTCGATAACATTTTTCCCCTGCTTTTGACACGCCTCACATAAGCCTTCAATATGCGTCCGAACGCTCTTGACGGCAAATGCGCTGTCTTTTTTTATGACAGCATCTAAATCACTTAGTAATTCTTTTGCTAATTCAATTCGCTTGCCACAGGACAAGCAGATAAATTCGATAAAAAGTCCATTTTGCTGATAATTGATATTATATCTCGCTACGCCATCATCAGTTAAAAATAATTTTTCCAAAACTGATAAATTCGATAAAATATCCAGTGTCCGATAAACTGTTGCCAGCCCAATTTCGGGCGAAACCTGTCTAACTTGGACAAAAATCTCCTCAGCAGACAAAATCTTACCGCTTGAATTTAAAATGACAGAAACAACACTTCGTCGCTGTGGTGTCAATTTAAAACCAGACGCTTGCAATTTATCTTTAATTCTTTCCAAGTCACCCATTTTTACTCACCTTGTTCACTCAATTTTGTCCCAAATTCACCTTGAATAATCTTTTTTTGCTTCATCAAACTACCTAAGGCACGCTTAAACTGCGCCTTGCTAATGCCAAATAGCTGCTTAATCTCCTCGGGAGCACTCTTATCATTTAAAGTCATCAGACCACTTGGCTGACGTGTCAAATATGCCAAAATCATCTCAGCATCATTATCAATCATCTTATGGGCTAAAGGCTTAAGCGATAAATTAAGTAGTCCGTGACTGCCGACCCCAATAACCCTTGCTGTCACTACTTCGCCAAGCCGCGGTTCTTTAAAACGCTCGCTTGGGTGAATAAATGCCAGATAGTTATCGCTAGTAATCGCGAAACTACCGACTAATTTTAGACGATAAACTGTCGCGGTAACCTCTTGGTTTTTCAAATCAGTCTTAGCGAAATGTCCGATTGAGTGAAAAACGTCCTCAGTTGCTAAATGTCCCCAAAAGCGTTTTTTGTCATCAACCGTTAGATTAACTAACAGCTTATCACCAACCTTAGGCCAAAGCTCCCGCAATTCGGGCAACTCGTCTAGGGAAACAACTATATCCTTGTTTTTTATCCCGACATCAACAAAAACACCTACATCACGCCTTGTGCCAGTGACAGCTCCCCAGACAAAGTTTGTGGCTGAGATTTGTGGAATTTCAGTCGTCAAGACATTTTTATGCTTCTTATCAATATAAGCAAAGCCAGAAACCACATCTCCCAGCTTAAAAGCTCCTTCTGATTTATCTAGTGCAAAAGTAATTCCCGACTTTTGAACAAAGACTTGTTTTTCATTTTCATCAGTCACTAAACCAGTAATGACTTGGCCAAATAAATTCTCCATTATGCGTTTCCTTTTCTGCGTTACAAACTAAAAGTCAAGATTATCGCTATGACCTGCACCATTACCGACAAAGTATCCTGTCTTACAGTTAATCGATACTAAATAGCGACCATCTCCGGCAAATAAATTATAGTAGCCATTGCCATTGATGATATTCACACGCTCTAAGATATAGTCATCTCCCTTGATATAACTACGCGCACGACATGTATCAAGAACACGCTCCTTGATGCCGTCAGCCCAAATCCATGCCGGATTATTAACATCTGCAAGTTGAGCTTGATCATATGGTACGCGCGACTTTGCTCTTTCAGCTTGAGAAACAGCACCTGTATTGCCAAACGATCCGCTCACAGCTGCTGTGGCGCTGTTGTCGCTGGTTGATTCGTTAGCTGCTGCTGCTTCACTACTCTCTGTAGACTGCAGCTGTGCTTCGCCTTTTGAAAGTTCTTCGATTCGGCTATTAATATTATCAAAAGTTGCCTGATAACTCGATTGAGTAGCTTGTGAAGTTTGTTTATACAATGCTTCCACGGCTTTTAAATCTGCTAAACTAGCTTTTTCAATCCCTGTTTGCAGTATCGGTGCTAATTTCTCGTCTAACTCTTTACTTTCCTTTTGCTGCTTTTCACCAATAGTAACCGCGCAGCTTAATAGAGCTTGCAATTTTTCATTACTTACTTTTGGCGTCTTTAGTGTCGCCTTCGGTTTAACCACTGCTGTTTCAATTACCTTGCCATCTACCAAAACGTCTGACTTAAAGTAGCCATTAACTTGCTTAATCCCCTTAATTTCAGCATTTAGCGTTGCGACTTCCTTTTTTAAGGCTGAGTAATTCTTCGCTTCCTTGTAGTCTGCCAGCTCTTTTTTAATGTCTGCAAACTTTGAAAACTCTTGATTTTTTAACTGACCATCTGCTTTGTTGAGATAAAACGCAGCAAGCTTAGCCTCGAACTGCTTGACTTTCTTTTCTAATTTTGTAGTAGGCTGCGCTTGACTGGTTGCACCCTCATGCGACTTATACCATGCAAAGATGAATAAACCTGCCAAAATCACAACAAGCGTTGCATACAACCATTGATTTTTACTACCCTTTGGTAATCCTGTTTCTACTCTTTCTTCTACAGCTTCAGCTTCTAAAATAGGCTCTTCAGGGATATACGGGCGTTTTTGCGCATTGCTTTCAATTGCCTGCTCTTTTGCCGACTTTTCACGCTGGTGCTGATGTGTTTTCATATAGTCAGCTAAAATATTGCTATCTTTTTCCTCGTGTTCTACCGCCTGATTGTTAACAGAGTTAAGTTTCTCTGTCTTAACATTTAGTTCGCCAACTGTCATTGATTTAGCTTTTTCAAACGCAATCGCTGACTCTTGCTTGCCATGAACTTGCTTTTTTGGTTTATTTACACTCTTTTTCTTTGTTTTTTTACTCATTGCCCTCACCAATACTTCATTTGTATTTTTTGTCAGTATAGCACAGATGACATCATTTTTCTGCGTTAATTAGCGACTTTTCCGACTTTTTAGCTCGTTTTCCCCAATATTGATACAAATCAACTCTTAATGCGCCATTATATAGCTTACGCTTCTTCGTTGCACGTTCACCGTATTTCTTTTCAAAATTTAAATCGCTCGTCAAGATATACTTGCTCCAAGTCGAAAGCGGACGGTAGACTTTCCCCATAGCTTGATAAATTTTTGTGACTTCCTCCTCCGTCAATAAACGATCGCCATACGGTGGATTAGACACGATAACACCATTTTCCTTCGTTGTTGTAAAATCCTCCAGTCGCATTTGCTTAAATGTAATCACATCTGAAAGACCTGCTTCCTCAGCATTATGCTTGGCTACCTCAATCATTCTGCCATCAATATCACAGCCAAGTATATCTAACTTAACATCATAGTTAGCAAGTCCTTCTGCTTCATCACGCACTTCATCAAAACTTTCTGAATTAAACCAATCCCACGCTTCGCATGCAAATTCACGATTAAACCCTGGAGCAATATTCATACCCTTTAGTGCTGCTTCAATGCAAAACGTTCCAGAGCCGCAGGTTGGATCATAAAACGGCTTATCTGGATACCAATTCGTTAGCATGATGATTGCCGCAGCCATATTTTCCTTAATCGGCGCGCCACCCTTACTCACACGATAGCCTCGTTTAAATAAACTATCACCCGTCGTATCTAAGGTAACCGTCACTTTATCCTTTAAAATTGAAACTTCAAGCTGATACAATGCGCCGGTTTCTGGTAATGGTACATTTTCAGGCCGATGATAAATTTCCTGCAACCTTTTCGCAATTGCCTTTTTCGTGATTGCTTGAACGTCAGACACCGCATATAAAGTCGAACGCACCGACTTTCCTGCTACTGGAAACGCTGCATCGAGTGGTAAATAGTTATCCCAGTCCAGTGTGAAAACACCCTGAAATAGCTCTTCAAATGTCTTAGCCTCAAATTCACCAACGATAATCTTGACACGATCAGCACATCTCAGCCACAAATTAGTCTTAGCAATCGTACGCATATCACCATTAAAATAAGCACGACCATTCTCTACTCGGCAATCAATCCCTAAGTCCCGCAATTCACGCCCAACCAAAGCTTCAATTCCCGCAGCAGCTGTTGCAATTAATTTAAAATTTTCCTTCATCATATCTCCTCTAAGCCTAAGCTAAAAATCACTTCAAGCTAACCTAGGAATCCATTTAAAATCTTACTTTCTTTGACTTGATTTCTAGGCAAAAACCGTGCAAAAGAATGTCAAATTGAGATTTCAAACGAGTTCCAAGACACGCCGAAGTGATATAAATTGCATATTAATGCTTAAAAACCTAATTGTGATTTTCTATAAGCCATGTTCTGTTCAATGTTTACCTAGGTTATGTAAACAAATCAGTAATCATCTGTCTGTCGAATAATTTCGACTCGAATGTCTGTTCATTTCCATTCATTCAATGCCCCTACCATAAGTTTGGGTTGCTCGCTCGAGGGGTTTACCGCGTTCCACTATTTTCGTTTCCAAAAATACTTCGTCACTGTGGCACTTTTCAAGACTACTTAAGCATAGCAATTAGCAATTGCCTTAGCTCTTTTATCTGCCGTCGCTTTTGCGCCTAGATTTATTTTTTCATCTAGCACGAACACTCCTTACATCTCAGCAAGGGCGAGCATGGACTTTCCTCAGCAGGATTACGCCTGCTGCGATTACTCAAAAACCACAAATTCAAACTATCTTAAGCGCGTTGCCTCATCATCAAGTGGTGGCTCTTCAAAGACTGGTGCAGAAGGCTTTGGTGCAATCTGTACTTCTTCTTGAATTTTCTTGCCAAAAACTTCACGTTCTAGGTTAGACAAGCGTTTCAAAATGTCGAAATTTGTTACGGTTGCGCTCTTTGGTACTTCGGCTTGGCGCACTGGTGCAGCTTGTTTTGCCAGCTTATCGACCTGTGCCTTCAAATAATCATTTTCCTCTTGTAAATCAATGATTTCCTTTTGATATGTTTCGTAGTCACGAATGATGTTGTCTAAATACTCGTCAACTTCTTCTGGATCATAGCCACGCATTTTCGTCTTAAACTGTTGCTGCAAAATATCTTGGGGAGTGTAGTTAAATTCTGCCATCTGGACACCTCTTCTTAGTAGTATTCCTAACCATTTTAGCTGATTTCACTCTAATTTGCAATGACTTTCAGGGATTGTGTGCTTTGTAGGCTAGATAAAAATTCTTAGCGGTAATTCTACTTACACACTTTAACTTGAAATTTAATAATATTACACACTTCTTAGAAGAGCGGCTTCTTCTGCGCCACCATTTGGAATCGATTTCAATTTGTCCAAAGCTTGCAAAAAACAAGCGGAAAGTGTAGACTTTTCAACAATCACTAAAACATTTTTTAATCTAAAATGGAGGTTACGATGAAAATTACTGAAAATATCTTAAGGCAAGTCATCCTACCGAGGAAAGAAAATTCACAAAAAAGCGACTACGGACGTGCTTTGCTCATCGGTGGTATACCAAGATATGCTGGCGCAATCATCATGGCAGCAAATGCTTGTGTTTCAAGTGGTGCAGGTCTAGTCACAGTCGCAACAGATGCTAAAAACCGCAGCTCACTTCTAGCCTATCGAGCAGAAGTCATGGTGCTTGATTGGCTAGAAAGTCAGCTACTCACACAAGCCATCCAAAAATCTGATGTCATCTTACTTGGTCCTGGCATGGGGGAGAGTTCTTTTTCCTTAACACTCGTTAAAGAAGTATTAAGGCTTTGCCAAAATCAAATCCTAATCATTGACGCCTCAGCAATTAATCTGTTCGCCGCCCATCAAGACTTATTGACAAGATTACCGAAAAAGACTATCTTCACACCACATCAAAAAGAATTAGAACGTCTCAGTGGACTGGTGATTCCCGAACAAAGCTCAGAAAAAATCCAAGCATTTTGCGAACAAATCCAAGCTGTCATCGTTGCCAAATCTCATCAAACAAAAATATTTGTTCCAAATCATCTGCCCTTTGAACTAACAAACGGCACACCTGCAATGGCAACTGGCGGAATGGGCGATACTCTTGCAGGCATGATTGCAGGATTTACCTGCCAATTTAAAAGAGATTTAGCTAATTCCATTGCTTGTGCGACCTATCTTCACAGTCAAATTGCGACTGAGCTTGCAAAAGAGCACTATGTTGTCCTCCCACATCAGATTACTGAAAATATCTCACGACAAATGAAATTCTACGAGAATAAAGATGAACTGACCCCAGAAAATGAAAGTTGAAAAATGGGCTGGTGTGCACCGTTATTTAATCTTCGCAATTTACGGTAGATAAATAGTGCCGACTAGTCAACGCCTAAGGGAAATCCACTAAAACACGTTGCCACTAGCTTTTCCGTAAATCTCAGTGGAGGTTGACCCAAAAGTCTTGAAAATAGAAAAATCGTATGAAATTCATTTGTGGAAACATGATTTCATGCGGCTTTTCTATTCATAATCAGCGAATTTTAGACTTTTGGCTCAGCCTCATAGAAAGCGAAAATTTGTGAATATTGGCGAGTATTTACATCAATTGCTTGATTGCTACGTCGTTAAATGCCGACTTCAACCTTCATTGGCATGAGTTCAAAAATAGCGTGTCCAGCAGACAAAAGCGCCGAAACCACAGTGACTAATGCCGTTTGTTTCAGCGCCTTCTTAACTCGCTTATCGTTTCCAAGCCATCAAACCTTTATTTCTTCAAATGATATGAGTAAGTTGAGATAATGATATTTTCATGCCATGATAGATACAATCTGATTTTAAGACTGGTTTGGTTATGGAGGATTTTTTGCCAGTTATGATTTGGCACAAATTGCGGTACCAAAACAGTAACGGTATGATTCTTCTTTTCTGCGACCTTGCTTACCAAGTCAACATATCGGACAACCGGCTTGACAATATCGGTAAAGCTTGAGCGGACAACTGAAAAGCGAACGTCTGGGAATAATTCCTTAAAAGTTGCTTCAACCTCTAAATCTTTCTCCTTAGTATCCTCTGTTGAAACATGCATCGCGATTACGTCATCTCCAATCGCTCGAGCATAATTAATTGCACCAATATCTGCCTGTGTCACATTGCCCACCAAGACAAGTACAGTATTACCGACATATTCCCGCTTTTCTACCTTATCAACAATTTTCAACTGCTCAGCAACATTCTTGTAATGCGTCTTAATATTGTAAAACATGAACAGTAAAACTGGCATAATCACGAAAAATGGCCAAATGTCATGCATTCTAAAAACAAATAAAATCACGATAATTGCATAGGAAATGAAAGCACCAATCAGATTGGAAATCGATTTGGATAGCTTATTTTCACGCTTCCATTTGACAATCATCCCTGTCTGCGCTAAGGCAAATGGGATAAACACACCAATCGAATAAAGCGGAATGAGCCGCTCGGTCGACCCTTGGAAGATTAATAATAGAGCAATCGCACCTAATGCTAGCGTAATAATCCCATTTGAATAGCCGAGCCTATCGCCTTTTGCAAGATAAACGTGCGGCATATACTTGTTCTTCGCTAGATTAAACGAAAGCATTGGAAAAGCAGAAAAACCAGTATTAGCAGCAACTGCTAAAATCCCTGCGGTCGCAATTTGGAAAATATAAAACAATAGCTGATTGTTTAAAACAATTTTAGCAACTTGAGATAAGACAGTCACCTGCTCTCTTGGCACAACTCCAACCCAATAGTTAAGAAATGTTATACCAATAAAGAAGAAACCAAGCAAAGCGGACATAATCGTCAAGGTCATTGCAGCATTTCTAGCTCTTGGCTTTTTGAAGAATGGCACTGCATTACTAATTGCTTCAACACCGGTTAATGAAGCAGAACCGCTTGAGAACGCACGTAAAAGTAAGGCAATCGAAATTCCCGGTACAACAGAACCGACATGACTTGTGGCATTGTAGATTAACTGACCGGTTGCAATCTTAAAAATACCGATAAAAATTAAAACAATCACACTAAAGACAAAAAGATAAACGGGTACCATTAACACGGCAGCTGACTCTCTTAAGCCACGCAAATTAATAAACATTAAAAGAAGAACTAAAACAATGGCAATCGCAATCTGATGATGATATAGTTCGGGGATTGCGGAAGTAATCGCTTCTGCACCCGCTGAAACAGATACCGCAACAGTTAACATGTAGTCAATCAATAGGCTACCTCCAGAGATAAGCCCCCAGCTGTTGCCCAAGTTCTCAGTCGACACAAGATATGCGCCACCACCATCTGGATATGCGTGAATAACCTGCCGATACGACAGCGTCAAGCTAATCAATAAAACTAAGACCAATAGAGCAATCGGGAGTGAATACCAAATCGCAGCAGCCGAAAGCGTGACAAGCACCAAAACAATCTGCTCCGTTCCATAAGCAATAGATGATAGTGCATCTGATGAAAGCATCGCAAGTGCTTGTAGCTTTGTGATTTTATGCTCATCATTTGCGGACTGCTTTAATGGCTTCCCAATTAATAATTTCTTCAAGTAGTTCATCTTTTTCTCCTACAAAGTTTTAATACTAAGCATTATAATGCAAATACCATGCCAAGCGCAAGAGCTTTCCTAGCATGGTATCTCAATTAGGGGTATTAATTATCAATTTTAGCTAAAAATTGGTTAAATACTTCATCTAACGCTTCAGATAAACGTGCCTCGTCCTCGGAAGAATGATTCACAATAGTCACAATTGGTGTTGCTTCCTGATTAATCAAAAAGGTTGGAATAAGCTTGTTATCATCAATATGAAACTTAATCTTTGGAGCTGGAATAAAATCCCCACAAAACCCCGGTGTAGCAATCTCTATCTCGTATTCATCTTCGGCTTCATCAAGTGTCACCAGACGGTAAAAATGATTGTCATAAAATTTACGTTGTGCGTTAAAAAATGTTTTGATTTGGGTGAATTGCTTCACTGTTGGCATAATAACCTCCTCTTTTTATCCATTTAGTGATGACTACCTTTTTTACGTAACTTATAAGCAAAGTCACTCAAACGGTAAAGCAAGCGATTGACTGGCAGATTGAATTCACCGATTAGCTCCTGAATGTCTGGATTAAAGTTCTTTTTGAAATAAAATAAACCGTCATCAAGCGTCCCCTCAACGCCGCCCATATTCCCCCATAGGCAATCAGCCTCATAAGCATCGTTAAAGACCTGCGGATAAAGCAAGTACTGCGGATAAAATTTCTTGAAATCATCGTCCATGCCCGCATAAAGCATTTCAATCGTTGTACCAAATTTAATTGATAAAATACCAGCAATCACCGTCGGCTGAGTGCTTGTATAATCCAATAGCTCAAACTCTTCTAAAAATTTCTCAACTGATGCCTTTTGATCCCTCAGCCGCATGAAGCGTTTCTTCTGATTTTCTGGCGTGTTGACAATGTCCTCTTCTATTTGAACGAGCTGCGCGTTTAGTGAATCATGTTTTTCCTTAAGATTAATCTGCGCTAAATGAAGATAAGCATCTTCACCATACAAATCCATCAAACGCTTAAAATAATCACCATTACGCAGCGCAACACCCTTTCGTGCTTCCGTTTTGCTCACCACTTGATTAAATGCCGGCAAATCCTCAACGCTTCCGCGAAAACTCTTAACGTCACGTTTCATTGCGTCCTTCATCAAACGCTTAGCATGCTTTGGATAAACGCTATCCATATCAGCAGCAAGTCGTTCATTTGCCTGAAATCTCGGCTGAATCGTTTCGCTCATTTTCAGATTAAAGCCAAGGTGCTCGGCACCAAGCGCTTCTAGATGTTTAATAATTTCCAGCGCCTTAGAATTAGTGGTCGCTGTTTCTTGAGCCCTAGAAGTCTTTAAAATGACCGCCGGATCAAATTTAATAAATAACGCACGTTGCGTTTTCCCCCAGCTTTTCAGCTGATTAAAGAAAAATTCAACTAACGCTTGATTCGTATAATCAAGAATCGGCCCTCGTGGTGTATAAAGCATCGTAAAGCCAAGCGGCAGACGCTTAATCAAAACCAGAGCTGAGGCAATCAGCTTCCCGTCATTATCAACAACGCCGACAATCCTTGAACTCCAATTATCCTTAACGCTTGCCCATTTGCTTGATTGCAATAGATGATTTAGCGGACTTTCCTTTACAAAATCATCATGTGTTTTGGCATTAATATCCGTTTGAAATTTCAATCTTTCCTCCATCTTATCGCAATTAATTACGACCTAAAACTTTTTTCAACAGCTCACTTAGTCGGTAAATCCATGGTTTTAATACTAATTCGTAGTTGCCAGACGATTGAGTAATCACACCCTTAAAGTTTTGCTTGAATTTTAAAACGCCTTGCTCTGGATTATCCTGAGCGTTAATTCCCATAAAGTTATAACGTGCAATACGCCGCTTGCTTGCTAGGCGCAGCATATACTCTTGGATTAAAAAGGGAGCTGAAAACTCCCTAAAGCTTTCAAGCATACCGCTAAACATATAAATCACTTC
>JAISYB010000169.1 GCA_031270215.1 Streptococcaceae bacterium
CCTAATTTGAAGCACCAAATGATTGTTAATGGCGTTATTGTTCATTTGCAGTATCAACATAATGGTAAAAGTCAGAAAAAAGAAAGTTATTCGTTAAAAGAAACATTACATTAAGGAGAAAGTGATGAAATCACTAATTTCAAAAGAAGATTTGATATTGTTGGGATATAAAGAACATACTGCATCATCTATTATTAAGCAGGCAAAGGCATTTATGGTGTATAATAGAGGAGTACCTCTTTACAATAATCGTCGTCTTGGATTTGTTCCTCGTGATGTAGTTGAATCCCTCATCGGTGTAACATTTGAAGATGAGGAGTAAAAGAGATGGCAACAACAAAATATACTGGTGTCTTTGTTGATAAGCACGGTAAATATTTTTACGAAACGGAGTTAGGAATAGACCGTATAAGTGGTAAGAGGATTAGAAAAAAAGGACGGAAAGACCAATCTGGAACCCCTTTTTCATCAGCTAGAGAAGCGTATATGGAGCTTACTCGTATTAAACGAGAATATCATAAGGCACATTCTTATGCGAATTATAATATGACTTATTACCAATTTATGAATGAAAATTATATTCCGAACTATAAAACATCAGTGGAAGCAAGCACTTTTGCAGTACGAAAGAAAACATTAGAAAAAATTCGAGATAGATTTGCATCTGTTGTTCTTAGAAATTTTACAATGGAAGATATTCAAAATTTCCGAATTTGGTTACTTAGCGATATTAAAAGCAACGGCTCAGGTTATGCTCAGTCTTATGCTAGCTTAGTATTTGGAATGTTTCGCAAAAGTCTTGATTATGCTGTTGAAATGGGTTACTTAGAATTTAATATTTCAAAAAAAGCAAAAGCTATCCCAAAAGGGAAATCGGTTGTTCCTTACTGGACAAAAAAGAATTTGAAGCGGTTATTTCTCAAATTTGTATTACCGACTTCTATGAACATTTGAATTTCGTTATGTTATGGGTCTATTATATGACTGGAGTTCGAGTGAATGAGGGAACAGGACTTTGGTGGAATGATATTGATTTTAAGAACAAACGAATGAGAGTTCATCATATGTTAATCCTAAGAACCCGTAAAGAGTGGACTAGAAATGCTTATACAAAAACAGTAAATGGGAAAAGAATTGTTTCAATAGATGATGATACAATCGCAATTTTAAAGGATTGGCGAAAACGTCAAGAATCTATTGGACTAGGAAAAGAAACTGATTTTATCTTTACTTATATAACCTACCTATGATTAAATCAACAATCGGTAGAATTATAGAAAGATATGCTACTCTTGCAGAAGCAAAAAGAATTCAAGCAAAAGGATTAAGGCATAGTAATGCCTCTTACCTTATCAATGAATTCAATGTATCAGTTTTAATTCTTTCTAAAAGATTAGGGCATTCAAGCCCTGAAATTACCTTAAAGCACTATGCTCACTTGTGGAGCGGTGCTGATGAAAATGTTGCTGAGCTAATGGCTGGTAATATCAAAATTAATACAGCAGAAGAAACAAAAATTTCCTTCAATGGCAATCAGTCATTAAAGAAAGTTACCCCGCCAAAAACACCGCCAAAGTGGTATAATAATAAAAGTGGAACAAGTATACCAAGGGTGTAGCTGATGTCATGTCAGTTGAATGGGAAAAGAAAAAGAGCCTAGAACCCTTATAAATAAAGGATTCTAAGCTCTTTTCTCTTATTCCCACTCTACCGTCGCTGGTGGCTTGCTCGTGATGTCATACACGATACGGTTGACGTGGTCGACTTCATTGACAATACGTACGGAAATTTTCTGCAGTACGTCCCACGGAATGCGGGCGAAGTCGGCAGTCATGCCGTCAATAGAAGTAATTGCACGAATGGCTAAGGTGTAGTCGTAGGTGCGACCGTCACCCATGACACCGACAGAACGCACGCCGGTATTGACAGTAAAGTATTGCCAGATGTCGCGGTCAAGACCTGCAGCTGCGATTTCTTCACGCAAAATGGCATCGGAATCGCGCACAACGGTCAGCTTTTCCTCAGTAATCTCACCCATGACCCGAATGGCAAGTCCTGGACCTGGGAATGGTTGCCGCCAAACAATCTCATCAGGCATTCCTAATTGTGTTCCTAATGCACGAACTTCGTCTTTAAAGAGTGTGTTGAGTGGCTCAATTAATTCAAATTCCATATCGTCAGGCAGTCCGCCAACATTATGGTGGGATTTAATCGTTTGGGCAGTTTCCGTTCCTGACTCGATGACATCTGTATAGAGTGTCCCTTGTGCGAGGAAGTCTATGCCATCTGCGGCTAGCTTTTTCTTTTCATCATCAAAAACATAGACGAACTCATTTCCAATAATTTTACGTTTCTGTTCGGGGTCGTCAATGCCTGCAAGTTTTCCGAGGAAACGCTCTTTTGCATCAACACGAATAATTTTCAGACCAAATTTGCCGCCGAGCATTTCCATAACTTGATCGCCCTCGTTTTTGCGAAGTAAGCCATGGTCTACAAAGATACAAGTGAGTTGATCGCCAATCGCTTTTTGGAGCAGAACGCCAACTACGGAGGAGTCCACTCCGCCAGATAAACCAAGTAAGACTTTGCGCACGCCGACTTGTTCGTGAATTTTTTTGATTTGCATATCAACGAAGTTTGCCATCGACCAATCGCCACTTCCGCCACAAATATCTAAAGCGAAATTTTTCAAAATGATGTTGCCGTATTCTGAATGACGAACCTCTGGGTGAAACTGGATGCCGTACATTCGTTTTTCTTCATCCTCAATCGCTGCATAGGGGCAATCGCTTGAAACGCCAGTAGTGGTAAAGCTGTCTGGAATTTCTGTTACTGCATCTCCATGGCTCATCAGTACCGTTTGTTTTTCAGGTGTACTTGCAAATAAACGAGAGTGAGTGGTTTGTGTCAGTTCAGACTGACCGTACTCACGTGTTCCTGCAATGCCAGCAGGTTCTACTTTTCCGCCGAGCTTGTAAGTCATCAGCTGCATACCATAGCAGATACCAAGAATAGGAATCCCTAATTCAAAAATTTCAGCATCTACGTCAAAGGCACCTGTATCATATACAGAGTTTGGCCCGCCAGAAAAGATTATCCCAATAGGATTTAGCTCTCGAATTTCAGCGGCAGTCGTCTTGTGGCTCATCAGTTCAGAAAAAACACCGAACTCCCGAATCCGTCGTGTGATGAGCTGATTGTATTGCGAACCATAATCTAAAACAATAATTTTTCCAATATTTAAATCACTCAATTTTTTCTCCTTTTCTTGCTTTGAGTTGGAAATGCTGAATAGTTTTCATTTAAAATTTCTTCAGGTAAATTTCATCAATAAAATGCTGCTTACTTTTATGTAAAATCACGTCTGCTCGATTTCTAGTCGGCAAAATATATTCAATCAAATTAACTCGGTTAATCTGATTCCAAGTACCAGTCGCTAATTCAATCGCATTCTGAATTGGCCAATCCGCAAATTTGTGATAATAATTTTGCGAATTTTTTTTCGCCAACTCTAAAATCAATTTGAAACGTTCAATATACCAGTCAAAAATCAAGCTCTCCTTAGCATCAACATAGATTGAAAAATCAAAAAAGTCACTGACATAGAGCTGCTGATTACTTGGATTTTGAAAGACATTAATGCCTTCAACAATAACGATATCCGGCTGATTTAAAATTTGTTTCTCGTTAGCTAGAATATCATAGATTTCGTGAGAATACACGGGTAACTCAAGGATTTCCTGTCCGCTTTTAATCGCATTTAAAAAATTCAGCAGCAAGTCCATATTATAGCTTTCGGGGAATCCTTTTTTATCAAGGATTTTTTTTTCTTCTAAAATGGCATTTGGATATAAAAAGCCATCTGTCGTGACAAGATCGACGGTTAAATTTTTAAAATATCGTGATAAAAGAATTTGCAAGAGCCGTGCAGTAGTACTCTTTCCGACCGCCACACTTCCCGCGATTCCAATTATAAAAGGTCGACTTGGGACAAATTTTTGTAAAAATAACCCTTTGGTAAAATTTAAATCATCATAAGTTTTTTTGTATAATCTGATTAGCTGCACTAATGGTAAATAGATTTCCTGAACGTCCTCCAAGCTGATTGCATCATTTAAGCTTCGGATATTTTCTAATTCTTCAAGAGATAAGGGGGCAATTGTTTTGTGATATAGTTCCCGCCACGCTTTCCTAGAAATCTTTTCAAAATTGATAAATTCATTCATTACTGACTCCTTAAAAAATGAAAGATTAGCCGCTTTTAAATGCATGCTAATTTATATTTTATCATAATTTTGCAGAAGAATTTACTAAAAGGGTCAAGTAATTTTCTAAAAAAGTATTTGCTTTAAAACGTAGGACGAAAGTTTATCAAGCCTTTGTCGTTAAAAACTGGCAATCATTAGTCAAAATAAGGTAAAATGAGAAAAGAGTAGGACGGATAATGAGCATATCGCTCTTTAAGATAGATTGGAGATTTTTATGAGTCAAATGTATTATGCAAAAAATCCAGACGCAGCGCATGATATCTATGAATTACAGGTTAATTTATTAGGAACAGCGTTTCGTTTTTTGACAGATGCGGGTGTTTTCTCCAAAAGGAGTATTGATTTTGGCACGCAGTTTTTGCTTGAAACACTTGATTTTTCGACAGCGCCGGCAGGTGATTTATTAGATGTCGGCTGTGGCTATGGTCCAATCGGCATCACGCTTGCCAAAACGGCAAAGCGTTCAGTGCTGATGGTTGACATTAACCAAAGAGCAGTTGATTTAGCTAAAAAAAATATCGTCAATAATCATGTGGAGAATATTATCGTTAAACAATCTAACTTGTTTGAAAACATTGAGGGAGAATTTATCGGGGTAATCAGTAATCCACCAATCCGCGCGGGCAAAAGAGTTGTGCACGAAATCTTGGAGAAAAGCTTTGAGTATTTATTGTCTGAGGGAACCTTGACGATTGTTATTCAAAAAAAGCAGGGTGCCAAAAGCGCTAAAGCGAAGATGATAGAAGTCTTTGGTAATGTCAATGTTCTAGCGAAAAAGAAAGGCTATTACATCTTACAGAGTCAGAAATAAGCTAGAATAATGGGAGGTATGCGATGCGTTTTGTTGATTTAATTGAGAAAAAACGAAATGGAAAAGAGCTTTCCAAGCAGGAAATAGATTTTTGGATTAAAGCTTATGTTGCAGGAAAAATCCCGGATTATCAGGTTTCTGCGTTACTGATGGCGATTTATTTTAAGGGCATGTCAATCAAGGAAACTGCTAATCTGACGCTTGCAATGGTTGATAGCGGTCAGCGGCTTGATTTGTCACAGCTTGCGGGGATTAAGGTAGATAAACATTCCACGGGAGGGGTTGGAGATAAGGTAACCTTAGTTTTAATTCCGTTGATTGCAAGTCTTGGTATCCCAGTAGCTAAGATGAGTGGTCGCGGTCTTGGGCATACTGGTGGGACGATTGATAAATTAGAATCAATTGACGGCCTTCAGGTTGAGCTTTCAATTGAACAATTTATTCAGCAGGTGCAAGAAATTGGTTTGTCAGTGGTTGGGCAAAGTAATGATTTAGCGCCAGCCGATAAGCTACTTTATGCTCTACGGGACGTTACCGCAACAGTAGAGTCTATTCCTTTGATTGCCAGTTCAATTATGAGTAAAAAAATAGCAGCTGGTAGTGATGCAATCTTACTTGACGTTACAGTCGGCAGTGGTGCTTTCATGAAGGATTTGACAAATGCTAGAACGCTTGCTGAGATGATGGTTCAGCTTGGTCGTAATGTTGGTCGCAAAACGATTGCTGTTTTGACGGATATGAATGAACCGCTGGGCTTAGCGATTGGTAATCGGCTGGAAGTGTTAGAAGCAGTAGATGTTTTGAAGAACAAGGGAGATGTCGGATTAACTGAATTTATTTTAGATTTGGCGGAATTGATGATTCAATTGGCAGGAGAAGAGGTAAGTAGAGCATTACTGCGGGACAATTTGGCGAATGGGCAAGCTTATCAAAAGCTAGTTGATTTAGTAACTCGTCAAGGTGGCAGTGAAGCAAGCTTAATCAGACCGGCAAAGATTCATCAAACGATTGAGATAAAAGCCAAATCAGAAGGATTTATTACCAAGCTTGACGCACTTGAACTAGGAAAAGCTGCAATGCTGCTTGGTGCAGGCCGCAAGACGAAGGACGATTTGATTGATTACGAGGTCGGTATCGTTTTAGCTAAAAAAGTTGGTGATTTTGTAAAAATAGACGACGTTTTACTGACACTATATGTCAATCAAGACACGGCAGCTGAAGTTTATCAGTTGATTAATCAAGCAATCACCATTGGTAAAATTCAAAAGCAGGCGCAAAGTATTATTGAAGTCATTGGACTTTGATAGAAAGTAGGTTTATATGGAAATTAATCGTTATATTGATCACACGATTTTAAAAGCAGATACGGACGAATTGGGTGTTTTAAAGATTATCAATGAGGCAAGGCAATATCATTTTGCGAGTGTTTGTATTAATCCGACTTGGGTTAAATATGCAAGCGACCAGCTTAAAAGCTCAGATGTTAAGGTCTGCACGGTGATTGGTTTTCCACTTGGTGCAAGCACGGTTGAAACAAAGATTTATGAAGCAAAGGATGCGCTGATTAATGGCGCTGATGAGCTTGATATGGTTATCAACATCGGGGCATTGAAAACGGGGCATTTTAAGACAGTTTTAAATGAAATTACAGGTGTTGTAAATATTGCACATCCTCAAGCGATTGTTAAGGTAATCATTGAAACAGCACTACTAACAGATGAGCAAAAAATTAAGGCGTGTGAATTAGCAGTCGCTGCAGGTGCTGACTTTGTTAAAACATCAACAGGATTTGCAGTAAGTGGTGCTAGTGTCGCTGATGTCGCATTGATGAAATCAACCGTCGGAAATCTCACACAGGTTAAGGCAAGCGGCGGTATTTATTCGCTAGAGGATGCTGAAAAAATGATTGCAGCAGGGGCAACGCGAATTGGAACCTCAGCAGGTATCGCAATAATGAAAGGTCAAGTGTCTAAGAATGACTACTGATGAATTAATTGAAGCAGCTATTAAGGCGAGCCAGCAAGCCTATACACCGTATTCGCATTTTGCGGTTGGCGCAAGCGTCGTTACAAATGAGGGTAGTGTTTATACCGGCTGCAATATCGAAAACATCTCTTACGGGCTGACAAATTGCGCTGAACGGACAGCGATTTTTAAGGCAGTTAGCGAGGGAGCTAAAGGTTTTTCAGCGATTTATATCTACGCTCATTCAGAAAGACTGATTACGCCGTGCGGTGCTTGCCTGCAGGTAATGTCTGAATTTTTCACCTCGGACACCTTAGTTTATTTGATAGGTAAGGATAAAAGATTACAAATTTTAACGTTTAAAGAATTACTGCCATATCGTTTTGAAATTTTAAGTTAATTAGAACAGCAGAAAGTGTGAATGATGATTAAATTTAAACGCGTACATCTCATCGTTTTAGACTCGGTAGGTATCGGAGAAGCGCCAGATGCAGCCGCTTTTGGTGATGTTGGCAGCGATACTTTGGGGCATATTGCTTTATCTGTTAAGCTAAAATTGCCTAATCTAGCTCTTCTAGGGCTGGGAAATATTCCAAGAGCGAAGCAGCTTAAAGGCATTTTGCCAGTAAAGCTACCACTTGGTTATGTGAGTAAGCTTGAGGAGGTTTCTTGTGGCAAGGACACAATGACGGGGCATTGGGAGTTAATGGGGTTGAATATCAAAACGCCATTTCAAGTATTTCCTGATGGTTTTCCAGAGGCGTTGCTTAAGCAAATCGAGGACTTTTCAGGTCGCAGGATTATCCGAGAAGCCAATAAACCCTACTCCGGTACAGAGGTAATTAATGATTTCGGTGCAAGGCAGCAGCAAACCGGTGAACTGATTGTCTACACTTCTGCTGATCCGGTGCTACAAATCGCAGCTCATGAGGCTGTTATTCCGGTAGAAGAGCTTTACAGGATTTGTGAATATACTAGGAGTATCACACGTAGCGCACCGTATATGATTGGAAGAATTATCGCTCGACCATATATCGGTCAGCCTGGAAAATACACGCGCAGCGCTTTGCGCCATGATTATGCGCTAAGTCCATTTGGTAGAACGATTTTAGATGAGCTAAAGGCTGCGGGATTTGCTACAATTGCCATTGGTAAGATTAATGACATCTTCAATGGGCAAGGGGTGAGCACAAGTGTTCGGACAAAGGATAATATGGATGGTGTGAACAAATTACTTGAGGTGATTCAGCAGGATTTTATCGGAATTAGCTTCACTAATCTTGTGGATTTTGATGCTTTATATGGACATCGGCGAGATGTTTTAGGATATGCTAAGGCTTTGGAGGACTTTGACGCACGTTTGCCTGAAATTTTTGAACAAATGCATGTTGATGATTTGCTTATCATTACGGCAGATCATGGCAATGATCCGACTTTTCACGGCACAGACCATACCAGAGAGTTTGTACCATTTGTAGCCTTCAGCAAAAGCTTTCAACGTACGGGCGTGCTTCCTATCGGGCATTATGCGGATATTTCAGCAACGCTTGCAGAAAATTTTGGCGTTAAGCCAACTGAAAATGGGCAAAGCTTTTTAAGTAGATTGGAGTAGATGATGAAATTAATTGATAAATTAAATGAAACACTTACCTATCTTCAAGCCAGAGGTGTGGGCAAGGTTGATCTTGGCTTGATTTTAGGCTCAGGTTTAGGGGAATTGGCAGATGAGATTAACTCAACTGTCAGAATCGACTACGCAAATATTCCGCATTTTCAAAAAACGACAGTCACAGGACATGCGGGCTGCTTAATCTATGGTGAGCTTTCGGGTAAGCAGGTTTTGTTAATGCAGGGGCGATTTCATTTCTATGAAGGCTACTCAATGGCTGAGATTACCTATCCTGTCCGTTTGATGACAAAGCTTGGTGCACGTGGATTGATTGTGACGAATGCTGCCGGAGGTGTTAATGCAGCTTTTAAGCCAAGCGATTTGATGTTAATTTCTGACCATATCAACTATAATGGACAAAACCCATTGATTGGAGAGAATGCCGAAGCGTTTGGGACAAGATTTCCGGATATGAGTGCTGCCTATGATAAAGAATACCGTCAGATTGCTAAAAAAGCGGCAAGTCAGCTTGATATTGATTTGGTTGAGGGTATTTACATGTTTTTTTCAGGTCCAAGCTATGAAACACCTGCTGAAATCAGATTTGCAAGAACAATCGGTGCTGATGCGGTTGGGATGTCAAGCGTTCCAGAGGTCATCGTTGCCCGACACAGTGGGCTAAGAGTCCTAGGTATCTCAGCGATTTCCAACTATGCAAGCGGCATGCAGGGGACACTTGACCATAGTGAAATCATCTCTATTACCGAGAAAATTAAACCTAAGTTTAAAGAACTCATCAAGCAAATTCTTGAGGAGCTGGACTAAAAATGTTAATTTATAATGAAAGTCTTGCGGAGGCTGAGCAAATTCTTGGGCGTTTAGTTGATGAGATTAAAGCAAGTCCGGTATTTCTAAATCTCAAAAATGCCAAGAGAAATTTTAATAACGATAGCAAATTACAGGAGGAGGTTGCAGCTTTTCTAAAGGCGCGCGATTTGTTTTTGGAGCAGGAGCAATACATTGCCTTTAGACCAGAGCTTAAGGCGGAAAAGCTTGCATTAATTCGCAGGAAGCGTCAGCTGGATATGTATCAGCTTGTGATGGATTTAAAGTTTGCTGAAAATGAAATGCAGCAACTCCTAGATGATGTTTTATCAGAGCTTGCAGAGGTTTTTTCAGATAAAATAGAGCTTAGAACGAGTAACCCAATCAGTAAATTTAAGAAAGGAGGTCACCATGGAAAATGTATTAGAACTTAATCGCAGGCGTTTGATTGCCATTTATTTCTATAATCCAAAGTTTTTAAAGAACTTAAAACGTTTTGGCGAGATTTTCTACATCTCTAATAAGCTGAAATATGCTTTGATGTATGTTGAGGATAAGGAGGTTGATGTACTGATTAAACAGATTGAACACCTCCACTTTGTCAGAGAGGTCGTTGAAAGCTTCAGACCGGACATCGAGATGAATTTTGCCGATCGTATCGGTAAATTTAACTATCAAGAAGACGATAGAGAAAATCAAAAAATAGAATTAAAGCTGAAATGCTAAAAGCCTAATTGGCACTAATTTGACGGTTATAGCATCAAAAAAATGGGTCTGCGGGATATGTCGCAGACCTCTTTTAGTATTTTCAATTACAGTTCAATCTCGGGATAGACACAAGCGGTTCCGACTAGTCAGCACCTAAGAAAAATCCAAAATGCGTAAGCAAATTTTTATGACATGTCAATGTCCGAAAAAACAAGGCAGAAAGCTCCTAATCCTTTATAAGTAAGTTACTGACGACCGAGCGGCAGAAGTCGTTCATATGGAAACGAGTGATTTAGTTAAAAGCTTTAAATCTCTGATTTACTAGCTGAGTGGCTTTGGGAGATAAGCTTTTTACCACTTAATATATTCTCTGAGCTGCCTGCCATCAATTCCGGCATTAAGCGCAATAAGGAGCTTTAATCTTGCCTTCTGAGCGTTAATCCCTTTGCAGAAAATTACGCCCATTTCTTTAAGTTGTCCGCCACCACCTTGATAGTGATAGATTGCCTCAGTAATACCATTAAAGCAGCGTGAAACAAGAATAACCGGAATATCCGCTGCTAAAATTCGTTCTAAGCCTTTGGCAGCAAGTGGTGGTAGGTTGCCAGCGCCCAGAGCTTCGATAACTAAGCCGTCTAAAAGTGCTACATCAAGGAGGTTAAACAATACATCAGTCATACCTGCGTATGCCTTAATGATTGGGATATTTCCATCAATGGTTGTAATATCTAAAACAATGTCATCTGCGCTAGCTTGAAAGTAGATGATTTTACTTTTGGTTACCAAGCCTAGCGGGCCACGAGTTGGTGTCTTAAAGGTTGCAACATTGGTTGTATGTGTCTTTGTAACATATTTAGCGGTATGGATCTCGTCATTCATCACGACGAGAACACCTTTATAGCGTGAGCTCTCATCGCTTGCTACACGGATTGCTGTTAGATAATTATAAATACCATCACTGCCGATTTCGTTATTGCTACGCATTGCGCCGGTTAAGACGATTGGATACTTTTCACGTAATGTTGTATCTAGGAAGAATGCAGTTTCCTCTAGTGTATCTGTTCCATGAGTAATGACAATTCCTTTGACAAATTCATCACGAAAAGCGCGTTGACATCTTTCTTTTAACGCTAACATATCCTTTGGTGTGACGTGTGGGCTGGGTAGGTTGGCAAAATCTTCAACGACAAGCTCAAGCTCGTCTTCGGTGGTCAAGGCGGTATCTAAAAGTGGATTTTGTGCACTGACAACGACCTTTCCGCTTGCAGTTTCCGTCATAGAGATTGTTCCACCAGTATGTAAAACTAATATTTTTTTCATTACTGCTCCTTATTGCTGAATTTCAAAGGCTAATAGCTTTTGTCTTAGAGTAAGCATTTGCTGATTATTGCCGAAGTAGCCAGTAGACTTACCATTTTGATTAACGACACGATGACAGGGAATGACTAAGGCATATGGATTATGTTTTAAGGCGTTCGCCACAGCTCGTGCTTTACCCGCTTCATCAATCATCTGGGCAATTTCGCTGTAGGTCATTACTTGACCGAAAGGAATACTTTG